>JAEWIW010000170.1 GCA_023386855.1 Bacteroidota bacterium
GTAATATGGCTGTGTGGAAAATTTTGTTGGCAGATGACGATCCTGAAGACAGGGAAATTATGAGAGATGCAATGGCCATTTACAAGGCTGAAGCTTTTATACACTTTGCAGAAAATGGCGAGCAGGCATTGGAAATACTGGAAAGGAACCTTGCCCTGCAAGGTGTGCCCTGCCTGGTTGTGCTCGATCTCAATATGCCCCGGATGAATGGACTCGAAACACTGAAGCAAATCAAGCAGCATAAAAAGCTGAACGAGGTGCCGGTGATTATTTATTCCACCTCCATCAACCCGCTCGAAAGAGAAAAATGCCTGCGTTTGGGAGCCCTGGAATTTTTTACCAAGCCGGTATCTTTCCAGGAAAGTAAGGAGATCGCCAAAAAACTGCTATCCTATTGTTCCTGATGAATTAATCCTCCCTGTTTATTCCTGCCCGGGAAAAATTTAAATTATTATGGTGTAAACTCGGGCTGGATGATCACATACTTTATCTGCCTGAACTGTGTTTGTATCGTAGATCTGAACCGGTCCAATGCAGTATCCAGTTCCCTGGTGCCAATCGACACATCAAATTGAATTGTCAGTATTAAGAGCGCTTCTTCAGGTGAAATATAGATCGAATATATCCTGGTCATCTTCTCCGCTGCAGGGTCATTACTGATAATCGAAACTATTTTTTGTTGCGTTGAACTTTTTATTCCTTCTCCCATCAATAAACTCCTGCTTTCACGCGCCAGTACCAATGAGGTAAATACCAGTATCAATCCTACCATAATGGAGCCCGCCCCATCGAAATAAATATTGTTATACTGGTGCCCGATAAAAACACAGATCATTACCACGATAAGCCCGGATACAGCGGCCCCATCTTCAAACAATACTACGAATAATGAAGGATCCTTGCTTTGTTTGATCGCCTGCCACCAGCTCAATCCTTCGCGGACTTTATTGAATTCCCTTGCTGCAATGAAAAATGAAATGCCTTCAAACAATATTGATGCACTTAGTACAACATAATTCCAGAAAGGATCGCCCAATGGCTCTGGATGAAGAATATGAACAATGCCCTGGTAAATCGATATGCCACCTCCCAATCCGAAGATGAGGATCGACACAATGAATGACCAGAAAAATATTTCCCTTCCATACCCAAAAGGACGCTTTTCATCCGCGGGTTTATTACCCTGTTTGATACCATACATCAATAGCAACTGGTTTACGGTGTCAACCATGGAATGAATACCTTCAGAGATCATTGCGGAACTGTTGCTGATACCGCCAGCCGCGAATTTCGTGATGGCAATCAGCAGGTTGGCGACCAGCGCACTGATAATGGATTTGTTCGATTTAGCCATGGTTCGATGTTTATCATTCCCTCCGGTTTTCCCACCTGTTCCCTTGCCCGGGATTGTATATTGAAGATGTACTACCCGTTAACTTATAAAATCATGCCTTTGATGGCCGAGAAACATGCTTCAAGCTTTTAAGGTAGAAGAAATTAAACATGCCTTTAATAGGTAGGAGGAAAATTTCCTGACCTGGGTTCTGTCTTATCGTGACAGATGTCACTTTTTTGCAGCAGCGCTTTATTTAAATTGTCTGCATTCGGCACTTGCCATATCGTTAACCCCTCAATTTTTCATCATGGTACAAACTGTTTTGGTTTTGGGTGGAGGAACCGGAGGAATTGTCACCGCAAACGAACTGGCCCGCATGGCGGGTAACGATGGAGATATCAATCCCCTTCGTATCATCCTGTTTGAAAAAGAAGAAAAGCATGTCAAAGGCCCGCTGCTGCTTTGGCTGATGTCGGGAAAAAGAGCGCCTGACGAGATTTCCCGTTCTACCATAAAACTTGCGGGTAATGGAATCGAAGTGGTAATCGGCGAAATTGAATCCATTGACCCCGGTAATATAACAGTGAAGGTAAACGGCCAGGTTTACCAGGGTGATCATATGGTGGTATCACTGGGTATGGTTCAAAAGACCAACCCTGTATTACAGGAACTCGGGTATAATTTCCATACGGTAGAAGGAGCCGAAGCACTGCATCAACACCTTCAAACTTTCAAGGGTGGAAATGTTGCCGTTGTTGTTCCTTCACTTCCTTATAAAGGACCCACTTCCCCATACCAGGCTGCCATGTTGATTGAAGGTATATTGCAGGAACAGGGGTTGGCGAAATCTTCACAGGTATCCTTATATTCCCCGGAATCAGAGCCGCTTGATTTATATTCCGAACCTTTCTCTTCTTCCGTTTACCAATTGCTTGCGCAGCGTAATATAAAGTACTATCCCAATTATAAACTGCTGTCGGCTACTGCCGATACACTCCGGTTTGAAAATGGTGAAACCGCTTCATATGATTTGCTGGTGCATACACCGAAATTTGAATGTCCCGATGTGATCCTCAACTCTGCGCTGGCAGGTGATTCAGGCTGGATAGAAGTTGACCCGCATTATATGGAAACGGATTTCAAAAATGTTTATGCCATTGGCGATATCATCAATATCCAATTGCCGGTTGGAGAACCCCTTCCAAAAACCGGGGTGGTAGCGGCCAGGCAGGGAAAGGTTGTTGCTTACAATATTGTACAGAAAGCATTTGAAACTGGATCGAAACTTCATACCTATGATGGTGATGGAGAACTGTTCTTTGAAACAGGCGATGGCAAAGCAGAAGTAGTAGAAGGACATTTTTATGCATGGCCCTACCCGGTGCTGAACATAAAGAAGCCCGACCAGATATCCAGGTTTTCAAAAGTGTTATCGGAAAAATATTGGTGGTTCAGGTATTTTTGATGAACACCTTCCATGCTTATCACCTAATTTAGTGTAAGATTTATCACTTATTATTCACTAAAATCATTTTAGCATGAAAGGATCCTTAATGAACCAACTGCTTAAAACTGCTGCTATGGGTTTTTTGCTTTTTACTGTTGCCTGTAACGACAATGCAGGAGATAACGCCAATGCAGCCGATAGCACAGAAGATCATGCCATGACAGAAACCGGCACCAGTATGAGCGATACCGCCAGTTCTGCAACTGCTGAATTAAGTGGCACCAAGCCTGATACCACCGTTAGTGGTACTGTTCGCTTTGCTAAAGACGGCGATAAAGTAAAAATGACCCTGGATATTTCTGTTCCTAAAAAAGCAAACTCCAGCGTTGCTGTTCATATTCATGCCATGGGCGATTGCGGCGATATGGGCAAACATGCCGGTGGTCACTGGAACCCAACCAATAAGGAACATGGAAAATGGGGAAGCGATAATTTCCATTCAGGTGATATCGGGAACATTGACCTCGATGGACAGGGTAATGGTAAACTGGAAATCACCACTGACCTCTGGTCGATTGGTGGAGATTCAACCAAAAATGTTGTGGGTAAAACCATCATAGTTCATAGCGGGAAAGATGATTATAAATCACAGCCAGCAGGTGCTTCAGGAGAGCGCATCGGTTGCGGTGTGATCAAATAAAGCATTTTCGGGCGAGCACATCTCCACAGTGAGAAACGACAGCTCATCGCTGGGTAAGATCAAATAAAATAAGCTTTTCTTAAAAGCGACATCAGTAGGTGTCGCTTTTTTTTGTCTTTGATATTTCTGAATTTAATATCTATATTCAATACACCGATTTTTCCTGCCTTTTGATCACTGGTCCTCCTTAGTAGCCTCATCCTTTAAACATCCATCCCATGCGTTATTCAGCCTTATCCTCGCTGGAAGGATCCCTGCTTCAGAACAGCAACCAGGAATACCAGTTCAAAAAAATTGCCGTGCCTGTAAAAGGCGAAGACCTTACCCTTGAAGGCCTGCTTTGCATCCCTTCAAACAGGTCGGGCTATTATTACCCCACAGTGCATCCCAAGAAAAGAATTGTATTGCATTTTACTGCCGGGCATATCCGTTCCGACCTGTCGGCCCTCACCCGTAATGATTACCATGTTTCGGTTCCTTTCGTGATCGGTCGTAACGGCACCATCTACCAGCTGTTTTCTTCCAAATACTGGTCGGGCCATATCGGCAAGGGTATCGGCAATACCAATACCGGCAATGCGCAGGATAAGATCACCATCGGTATTGAATTATCCAATTACGGTTTTTTGACCGAACGCGATGGACAACTGGAAACCTATTATTCACGCATGAAAGATGCCAATGGAAGGATCGCGCCGGTTGATGTGTATTGTGCTTTATCGGAGCAGCAGGCTTATAAAAAAATCATGAGTCCTTTCCGTGGACAACAGTATTATGCTTCCTATACCGATGAGCAATACAACAGCCTCATCATCCTCTTAAGATACCTTACGGCGCAGTATGATATACCCAGGCAGTTTCTCCCGGAAGCCACTCGCTATAAGGCTTTCAATGAAGTGTTGAATTTCAGTGGCATTGTTTCCCATATCAATTACCGTGTAGATGGAAAATGGGATATCGGTCCTGCTTTCGATTGGAATAAGGTCATCAATGGTGTGCAGGCAGCAAGCTTCCAGCCTGCTAAATCAAGAGCAGCCAGCGAAACAAAAGCTGCAAAAAAAGATATCATTACCGCTGAAGAGCAGCTTGATCAGCAATTTCCAAAGACCAGGGAATCGTTTAATGAAGACGCGCCATATGAAGAACTGGATCGTGAATTGAAAGATGATGGAGAACTTGATATAAGATCTGCAACGAAAAAGAAAAAGAATTTATATGCACTGATCGTTGGAATTAATGGCTATGAAGGAAATATTGTACTGGAAGGCAAGGTTGGTTTTCCACGACTTCACGGTTGTGTTGAAGATGCAAAAAAGATGAAGGCCTACCTGGAAAAAGATGCCTCATTTGATGCCCATATTGAAATGCTGACCGATAAGAAAGCCACCAAGAAAGATATAGCAAAGCTGTTTGCTGATCATCTTGGCAAAGCGAAAAAAGGTGATACAGTTTTGTTCTATTATTCGGGCCATGGAACGCAGCAATGGGCCGAACAAAAAGCCTGGACTTCCGATACAGATGGTAAGCTCGAATGTTTTGCCTGTTATTATACCAGTGCAGAGGATGACTTCCTGATGTCGGATAAAGAGTTGCGTTACCTTATCAATAAAGTGGCCGCAAATAATCCGCATATCGTAACGATTTTTGATTGCTGTCACTCTGCAGATATCACGCGCAATGGAAGGTATGCACGTACGGCC
>JAEWIW010000203.1 GCA_023386855.1 Bacteroidota bacterium
TTTGTGTTGCGTGTATCAAAATAGATCCTGAAACCAACCTTATCATTTTCCCATGCAGGCCCTTCGGTAAGAAAAGGAGGCAGTGGCTGTTTACCAAAATTAGTTGGTGCCTGCCCTGCAGGAATCGAATCCCTTTCAAGGTCCTCGCCAAATTTATCCTGCTCATTTTTTCTCATTTGCCGAACCTGGGCACGGGTAGGTATATTATTGTTCAAAAAAGTATCCGTAATGCGAATATTGAATTGTTTTTTTTCACGTGGTTCAAATGACTCGAGCATAACAACCTGGTCCCATTTACCATCACGATCCATGTCATCGAACTGAACTGTTACCGGATCACCAGCGAACATGAATTGAACAAATTTTCCCGGTGGCAGATGGCCAAGTTTTTTTTCGATGTAAGCCCTATCGATGATCACCAATTCATCAACTCTTTGCAGTGAGGTTTTATTAATCAGCTTAATGTGGGCAACATGCTGGGAAAATGAATTGACTGAAAATAAAAGAATGCAGGTAATGGATACCAGGAGTTTTCTAACCATATTATGATACAAGAATTTTTAACCAGCTATTTTAATAGCATGGCTTACACAAAACTATTTCATTGCTAAAGGATATAACATGAGCTAAAACCTTTTAGCACAGGATATCACCAAAAGCGAATGAAAATAAATAATTTAACCGGCAATGGATGGTTAATCAAAATCGAAAAGATCACCAAGGAAGCCCCGCTTCTTTTTTTTATAGTAAGGATCGTATTGTTCCTTTCTATGGTATGGTTGCTGAGGGGGATTATGTTGAGGAAATTGCTGCGATGGAGGTTGTGGTTCAATCCTGTTTAAATCCTGTGCCATTGATTTTTCAATGATCTTGTCCAGTTCACCACGATCAAGCCATACACCACGACAGGAGGGGCAATAATCAATTTCTACTCCCTGCCGTTCAGTCATCATCAGTGTCTCATTACAATTCGGGCATTTCATGTGTTTCAATTTTAATGGATCCTAAGGTTCACTCATGGAAGATACTTAATCTGTGCAATTAATGTGAAGATGCTTATTTTGCAATTCATGCGCGGAATCATTTTGTTATTGACATTATTGTATGGTCTGAACATCCATGCACAGGAAGGCATTTCGTCCCGGAAAATAAAACGGGTGAGGGACAGTTTAGTAATGCTCGATAATGACACGCTCTATTTTGAAAAGCCCAACCTGCTAAAAAATTTTGGGAAGGTCCCCTCCAACATGTGGTCACTGGCAAAATCACCATTCCAGGGTAAAAACTGGGTCGGGGTTTCAGCCATTGCTGTATCCACTACCTTGCTGGTGATGAAAGACCAGGAGATCCTTGACTGGATCAGGAGGGCCAGTGACCGGATAGATCTTCGGCCGGAAACAGATTATAAAATAGCCGTAAAGGTTGGAGATACCAAGATCATTAAAGTACCGCAAAACCTCAACTCTACCTTATACCAGCTTGGGGAAGGGGGAACAAGTATGATGCTCGCAGGCGGATTATGGATCTATGGCAAGATCCGGAACGATTGGCGGGCCATCAATACTGCCAATGATTTAGCGGAGACCTTTATTACCATGGGATTAACCACCCAGATCCTGAAGCGATCAACGGGAAGGGAAAGCCCTTTCATGTCAACCCAGCCAGGGGGAAAATGGACAGCCTTTCCTGCATTTTCCGAGTACCAGCGCAATACCAGCGCATACGATGCCTTTCCTTCGGGGCACCTGGCTACCATGATGGCAACGGTTACGGTGCTCACATCAAATTACCCGGAAAAGAAATGGATCAAACCCGTGGGATATACCTTGATTGGCATGACCGCCTGGGCAATGATGAATACGGAAGTGCACTGGGCCGGTGATTACCCGCTGGCCATAGCAATCGGCTATCTTTCGGGCAAAATCACCACGATGAGGCATAGGAAGGCGCCGGTGAGGAAGGTGGTTTTTTAGGACAGGGTGCTCGATCGGCCGTCCCAAGGGCCGCAGGTCCGTGGTACGGCCAGGGAAATATTTGAAAAGTACAGAAAGAGACTGGCAAAACAGGGCCCCGACATAACACAACCATAATATCTCCTACACACCCAAAGTCATAAAAATTTATATATTTAAAATCTAATCCAGGGAACCAGACAGAAAAAACATAATAATTTTTGGTTTTTGAAGTTTAATTCCCGGTCCAAGGTCCACGGTCCCCGATCCTAAAAAAGGTCCACGGTCCCCGGTCCTATAAAAAGGTCCGCGGTCCTAAAAAAGACACTAAACCAAAACATTAACGACTGCAAAAACTTGCCCCATGATTTCTTTGAAGGTGATGGCCCTGCTCGTGATTTGCCTGGCAACGCTTCTTCCTCCATCCTATTCCCAGTACCAGCCGCTTTTACTTTCCGGCCCGTCCCTGCACGACAGTCTTTCTCCTGCCGAAAAAATCATTGACTTAAACCTTCCCAAATCCCAGCCTGCCTATAACCCTTCATTCAGGGCATTCGTTATCCCTGGGGTATTGATCAGTTACGGCATCACTTCACTTAAATACAAAGGGCTGAAGAACTTCAATGATGAAGTGAAATATGAAGTATATACCGAAAGTCTTCCGGATAAGATCACTATTGACAATTACCTCCAGTTTGCACCGGCCGCGGCAGTGTATGGATTGAATGCTCTGGGGGTCAAAGGCAAACATAATTTTCGGGATCGCAGCATGATTTACCTGATATCCAACTGCTTTCTTAATTCCACGGTAATTGCGGGAAAAAAAATCTGCAGGCAACTGAGGCCCGATGGCTCAGCCTATAGTTCATTTCCATCAGGACATACAGCCGAAGCCTTTGCTTCAGCAGAATTCATGTGGCAGGAATACCGCGATGTGTCACCCATTTTCGGTATTGCAGGATATGCCATGGCTGCAACAACAGGATATTTAAGAATGTATAATAACAAGCACTGGTTCAGTGATGTGGTTACAGGAGCAGGCATCGGTATCCTATCTACAAAACTGGCATACCTGATCTACCCGGTGATACAACATCACCTGTTTAAAGACCGGCGTCCAGGCACAATGCTGATGCCAACGCTGCAGAATAATGCTGTTGGACTTGCATTGGTGGCGCAACCTTCTTCCCTGTTTGGTAGTTCACGTTAATATTCCTTTCGGAAACTTTTGAGAGAACAAATATGGTTTTACAAAGAACCAGGCTTGTTGCCCTAACCCATAAAGCTTAACCATTTTCGAATCTCGTTCTTAGACTTATCGAGCTTTTCCTGCAGCCGCCTAAGTAGTTCCTGTTCCTGCCCTACTTCATAGATCAGGTCTTCTTCTGTAAGTTGAGGATATTTTTCGCGTAGCCTGTCTTTTGTTTCATCCCAGTTTTCTATTCTTTCATTTTCCATAATAGTAAATTGAGGTATTGAAATGTTCCGGGATATGAAACAAAAAAACTGTACCAAAGTTTTTTTCTAAGCCTGGATAATGCCTAACAGGGATTGTTGTAACGCATGATTGACTGAAAAATAAGCCGCCAATACATTCCAGGTTAATGCCGCTCATGGTTGAATGGAACAACAAGCACCGGCATAGGTGAATGCCTGACTACATATTGAGCAGTACTACCCAATAAAGTGGAAGAAAGATCACTTCTTCCTCTTGTTCCCATCACGATCATGGATGCATCATGTTCAATCGCCTGCTCAATGATATCTTTCCGGGGATCGCCCACACAAACGGTGATATTAATATCCATTCCAGGATGCTGTTCTTTTACCTGTTGTAATTCATTTTCAGCAATCCATTTTCTTGCTTCCCACTGGTCTGAAAATACAAGCCCTGTATCAGCAGGAAAATAATCAATGTTCTTATTTACTATTGTCACCAGCTCAATTGCGGCACCTAATTTTTCAGCCAGTTCAAATCCTTTCTGGAAAACTTTGGTCCTCATTTCGCTAAGATCTGTTGCGATCAGTATTCTTTCCATGTTCTGCATGTTTAGTGTACAGGATCATTAATCCAAATGAATATCCACCTTAGCGCCTGGCATGCCCTTATTGTTTTTGATCATCAGGATAAGTGGCACACAACATAACACTGACATGGCTACAAGCCAGAAGATGTTATCATAACTTACCAGCGACTGTTGCTTGAAAATAGTAAGGTCCATCAGCTTGTAAGCGATCTGCCTTGCATCATCAATAAAATATCCTTGCGATACAAAATTCTGGGTAAGCATATTCAGCCTTTCGCTGAATGGTTCATTATAAATATTGGCATGCTGAAGCAGGTAAACATCATTGGCAGCGTTACGATGAATCAGTATAAGGTTCATCACCGCGATTCCCACAGCACCACCTAGCTGGCGCATCATATTGCTTAATCCTGCAGCCTGGGGAATATCAGCATTCTTCAATCCCTGCAACGATAAAGCCATCACAGGTGATAACATGAACCCTATACCCAGTCCTCGTAAGATAAAGGGCCAGAAGAAGTACGCTTCATTGGAATCAGGTGAAGAAAAACTCATTACAAATGCAAAGGCAAACACCATCAATGTTCCTACGATCATGATGATCTTTGGATTGAAGCCACGCGTAAGCAGTTTTCCAACAATCGCCATTGATACTGCTGAGGCCAGTGCACCGGGGATCATGAAGTTTCCCGTTTTAGTAGCAGTCCATCCCAGCCCGATCTGCACAAAAAGCGGGAATACAAATACAGTGGCCAGCAATATCATTCCTACAACAAAGTTGAGCACTGAACCGATGGCAAGGTTCCAGTTATTGAGCAGGCTTAGTTTTACCGCAGGATAGCGATACGTTAACTCGCGCCAGATGAATCCTACAAAACCTGCAACGGTGACAAGGGTTAATGCAATGATCTCCTTACTCTCAAACCAGTCTTTACTATTTCCTTCTTCAAGCACATACTGTAAAGATCCCACGGATATGACCAGGAACGCGATGCCTGTCCAGTCGATCTTTTTTGGTTTTCTTGCTCCTTTTCTTTCTTTTACGAAGGTCCAGGAAAGATAGGCTGCCAATATACCGATCGGGATATTGATGAAGAAGATCCAGTGCCATGAATAGTTATCGGTAAGATAACCACCAAGGGTTGGACCAAAGGTGGGCCCCAGTATTACACCCATACCAAAGATGGCATTGGCGATACCGATCTTTTCGGGCGGATAGGCTTCAACGATAATGGTTTGCGAGGTAGTCAATAAAGCACCTCCACCAATACCCTGTATAAAGCGCCATGCTACCAGGCTCCATAGTGAGGTTGCCAGTCCGCAGAAGAATGAAGCTACTGTAAAGAGCAGGATAGAAATGGTAAAATAGTTTTTTCTTCCAAAGAGGTCGCCCATCATTCCCGACAAGGGGATCATGATTACATTAGAAATAGCATAAGCTGTAACTGCCCAGGCTATTTCCGTAGTAGTGGCGCCAATGCTTCCACTGATCTCCCTGAGAGATACATTCACGATAGATGTATCGATCAGTTGAAGAAGGGCGGCACTGATGGCAGTGATCACGATCACTGCGCGCTCTGCACCTTTCGGGTAAGTTATACCTTGCTGCAATTCCATATTATTTTATTTCAACATCAACAGCAGCGCTCAATCCGGGCGCAAGTGTCTGACCATTTGTTTCAATCTTATCAAGCTTGATCCTTACCGGCACACGCTGGGTTACTTTTACAAAGTTCCCTGTTGCATTATCGGGAGGAAGAAGAGAGAATCTTGCTCCTGTTGCACCACCAATAGATTCAATAGAACCTGTAAGGTCTAATGATTCATAAGCATCGAGTGAAACATGAACTTTCTGTCCTATCCGGAGGTTATTAAGCTGGGTTTCTTTGAAATTGGCCACCACCCAAAGGTTTCCGGATTCTACTGCAGAACAAACAGGCTGTCCAACCTGTACCAGTTGACCTGTTTCAACAGCTTTCTTTGATACAATACCATCGAAAGGTGCAACGATCACCGTATTTTCCAGTTGTGATTCTGCCAGCTGCAGTTCGGCCATTCTTTGCTGAACCAGTGCATTGGAAACACCAACCTGTTGTTTTTGTGCTGCGGCATTGATCTTCGTGCTTCCTGATTGTGATATGGATGCTTCATACTGACGCTGGGCAGCAGTATGTTGTGCCTTTGCCGTTTGATACTCGGTCCTTACCGCATCAAGTTGTTGTTGTGTGGCAGCGCCCTGGCTGAACATATTCTCAATACGGTCCACCTCTTTTTCTGCACGGCTCAATCTTGCGGAAGCCGCGTTGATATTGGCCTGCAGGGCCTGGGCATTCAGTGATGATGCCGATGCATTACTGCTTGCCGCGGATGCCATTGCACGGGATACTCCTGTCTGCGCTTCAGCACTCTGCAACATTGCACGTGCCTGCATCACTTTAGCCATATAATCTTTATTGTCGATCACCACCAGTGTGTCTCCTTTTTTTACATGCTGGTTATCTTCAAAGCGCACTTCAAGAACAAATCCTGAAACAGCACTTCTTACGGCAGTGATGGTTGCATCAAGCTGTGCATTATCGGTGGTTTCATGATGCTGGCTATGGATATAGGCGCGAATGCCAAAGATGGCGCCGATCAGCAGCACTACCCCGATGATGATGAACCGGGTAAATTTCTTTTTGGTCTTTGGCGTTTCACTGAAAGACTTTTCCATTGTTGATGTAATTGTAAGTTTTTAGTTACCTGATATAGTATTGTATTGGGCAATAGCCATAGCCAGTTGAACCTTATGCAGAACAAGGTTTAATTCAGCGCTGTTGGCGGCATTGAGTTCTGTTAAGTATTCTGTTGATGTGATCACACCATTTTGCAACTGGCTTTCTGTTGCGCGCATGATCTCTTTTCTTTTCTGAACGATCTGCGCATCCTTTGAAATGATGCTGCCAAATTTCCTTATCTCTTCTTCTTTTTCTGCGAGTGAAGCTTCAAGATTTAAGCGGAAAGTTTCTTCCTGTGCATTCAATTGATCCTTTTGCATTTTTATAATATGCTGTTGTTTTGGAACATTGAAAAGGTTATTGATATTCCAGCTCAGACCAATGCCTGCAATTCCATAAAGCCTTGGATCAGTATTGAGAAAGTTGAATCCCGGCCGGCCAAAGTTGCCCTGGCCAAACAGGTAAAAATTGGGTTTCGATTCTTTCTTGACCAGGTCACCACGTATGTCAAGCACTTTCTTCTGTGCTTCAAGCGCTGTGATCTCGGGGCGGTGAATGGATTTTTCCAATGATGCCTGTTCAAGCAATAAATCGGTTGCAGTATCTACTTTAATATTGGTCAGCAATGCCAGTTGCTTCATTAAACTTTTTTCAGTCGACTGGATATCTTCAATCCTTTGCTGTGTTCCCAGGATCTCTGATTCCAGTACCAGCTGGTTGGATTTCAGCACTGCACCGCTGTTCACGCCAACACTCACTTTCCTGGCTTGTGAATCGAGATCGTTCAACCTTACTTTAAGGATCCGCTCATTTGCCTTCTGCAATAAAAGATTTCCGAACAGCCCGGTGATCCTTTCTTTTACTTTCTGGAATTCAACATCAAGCTGCATAATCCCGGCATCGGCTTGTGCAGCCTCCAATTCTTTTTTGGAGTGAACAATGCCGAATTGTGTAAGGGGTAAACGAAGGTCAAAACCGATATTGTAGTTGTCGGGCTTCTGACCAATACCCTTGGGGATACCAGGCATTTCAAAGGCAGTCACCTCACTTTGATAAGTAGCCTGTCCTGCAGCACCCAGTTGAGGAAGGAGGCTTGCATTCAGTAATGACTGGTTTTCTTTTTCAATTTCTTTTAGCAGTTCCTTTTGCTTTAACGCAGGATAATGCTGCTGGGCACTGGCGAGGGCTTCATCAAGGGTAAGCGTTTTTTGCTGGGCAAAGCCAATAATAGCAGCCAGTGTGATCCACCCGGTAAGCACAAATTTCTTTAAAAGCATTTTACTTGTTTTTTACAGCATTAATGAAAAATCCGGCAGCCGATTCTGCATAGTTGAGCAATAACTCATCATATTCCTTGTTGCTCATACGAAGCGACCGCATAAACATTTCCCTGTTGATCACGGGAAAGCTGCATAGGGAGTTTAGAAACAGGTATAATAATCTTGGGTCGGTGTTTACGATCTTGTTTTCTTCTGCCAGGACTTCAAAAAAACGTACCACGGTATTCTGCTTCTTCTTTTTCTTTTCCATGATGCCGCTCAGCAGTTCAGGATTACGGTTTACTTCCCTGATGATGAACAGCATTCGGCCAGCCCTGATGAATTCAAACAGCTTATGGGTAAAGGTTTTTACTTTTTCATCCCAGTCCAGCGCTTCATCGGAGAAAGTACTGATGATGGGAATGAATTCTTTCAGGGCATCTTCAAATATTCTTTCAAAAAGTTTGTCCTTGCTCCTGAAATAATAATGCAGGGAAGCCTTGCTGATACCGGCTTCATCAGCAATATCCTGCATACGTACACCCTCATATCCTTTCTTCTCAAAAGCATGCCGGGCCACTTCAAAAATTCGCTCTTCTGTTAATGATGTTGACATTGTCCAAATGGTTTGACCGTTTGGTCAAATGCAAAAGTAGGAAGATGTATGTAAGAAAATTGTCATTTCTACATTTTTTTTTAAACAGATTGTAAGGAAAACTGAAAACTGAAAACTGAATACGGAAAACGGAATGGAAATATAAAAAACTATTGAAGTGGACCGGGGGCCGGGAAAAACCAGTTATCAGTGAATAGTGTCTAGTGATTAGTGAAAAAACACCTTTGTTCGGTCCCCGGTCCTTATTAAACACACTAATCAAACTAATCACACTTATCACACTAATTAATCGGCAACAAACTCTCCCACGGCCCCCATCTCAGCGTTGGCAAAGGAGTGGTCAACAAAAGTATATTTTCCTTTTTCCGGCAATACAAATTCCATGATTGCTCCCTGTGCAGGCCCTACCAGTGCGGCCTGCATGCCTACCAGTTCATTTTTCGGGTTGCCATCGAGCCATACTTTATCGAGAATGGTTCCTATTACATGGAAGCTTGAAATATTGTTAGGTCCAACATTAAGGAAATAAAGCCTGATGCGTTCGCCTGCTTTCGCATGAAGCGGGTGCATCACGTACTGCCCAACCTTTCCATTGAAGGCAACAT
>JAEWIW010000278.1 GCA_023386855.1 Bacteroidota bacterium
ATGGACCGCTACTTTGACCGATAATCAAAAAGATTTTAGCAGCTTTGTTACCCCTGTGATGAAGTATGCGGAAGAAACACCATCGAGAGTGCCCATGAGCGACTGGTATGAAACCACCAATGGAAAGATGGTTGGATTCAAGGCCCGCAGCGTTGTTGGTGGTTATTTTATGAAGATGCTGGATTATAAATACAATGGGAATGGATCCACTACTGCAAAACAAAAGTAAATGCCGTTGGCAATTTTTATTTAATCTTACATAATTATGAGAAAATTAAAAAACGGTTTGGGTTCGCTTGTTTTGGTATGCGCCCTTGGCATGGTATCATGCGGCGAAAATAACCAGGCCAATAAAACTACCGAAGCAGATATGAATTCAACACAACTGATTCCCGACAGGAAGGCGTTCCAGGATACCATCGATGGAAAGCCCACAGATCTTTATGTGCTGACCAATGGCGATATCAAGGCTGCCATTACCAATTATGGAGGCCGTTTGGTTAGTCTTGTAGTCCCTGACAGTTCGGGCAAACCGGTGGATGTTGTAGTAGGCCTGGGTTCTGTACAGGATTATGTGAACTCCAGTGAACCATATTTCGGCGCAACAATTGGAAGGGTTGGTAACCGTATTGCCAATGGAAAATTTACACTTGATGGAAAGCAATATGGACTATTCACCAATAATGGACCTAATACGCTTCATGGCGGAAAGAAAGGATTCCAGGCAGTTGTATGGGATGCAGAGCAATTGAATGATTCAACCCTCCAGTTAAAATATCGTTCTGTTCATATGGAAGAAGGATTCCCCGGTAACCTTGATGTAAAGGTGTTGTACACGCTTACTTCAGGAAGAGGACTGGATATAAAGTATGAAGCAACAACCGATCAGAAAACGGTGGTAAATCTTACCAACCATGCTTTCTTCAATTTAAATGGAGAAGGAAGTGGAACAATTAATGATCATGTACTGCAGATCAATGCTGATAAATATACACCGGTCGATTCAACACTGATCCCTACTGGTGAGATAGCGCCGGTTGCAGGTACCCCGTTTGACTTCCGTCAACCTGCTACCATTGGTTCAAGAGTTGACCAACAGGATGCTCAGTTGCAGAATGGAAAAGGATATGATCATAATTACGTGTTGAATGATGCTTCAACAAATATGAAACTAGCGGCGACAGTGAAGGGCGATAAGTCGGGTATTGTGATGAAAGTGTACACAACCGAGCCAGGATTACAATTTTATGGTGGAAATTTCATGCAGGCAAAGAATACTTTTAAGTCGGGTGCTAAAGATGAATTCCGCACAGCATTCTGTCTTGAAACGCAGCATTTCCCTGATGCGCCCAACCAGAAAAATTTCCCTTCCATTGAACTTAACAAAGGAGAGACCTACAAGACCGAAACAAGGTATGAGTTTTAATAGTTGCACTTGGGGATGCAGTGGTTTTCAAACATTTGGTAAACCCATCATCAATTACAAAGATTAATTTAATAGAAAAGCACCAGCTAAAAGTTGGTGCTTTTTTTATGATAAGGTTTAACAGGTCAAATCTCCATCACCATCAGTTTTTCCAGCATCCGCTTTGCACATGCAGGGATTTTGGAACCAGGTCCAAAGATAGCCGCGATTCCTTTTTCATAGAGATATTCATAATCCTGTTGTGGGATCACTCCACCGGCAAATACGATTATATCTTCCCTGCCTAATTTAGCCAGCTCTTCAACAAGTTGCGGAATAAGTGTTTTATGACCACCAGCCAGGGAGGATGCTCCAACAAAATCAACATCATTTTCGGCTGCCTGCCTGGCCACTTCTTCAGGTGTCTGGAACAAGGGTCCCATATCAACATCAAAGCCCATATCAGCAAATGATGTGGCCACTACTTTTGCTCCACGGTCATGACCATCCTGGCCCATCTTCGCAATCATAATTCTTGGTCTTCTTCCTTCCTGGCTGGCAAAAAGATTAGTGAGCTCAAGTACTTCCTTGAAATCATCATCATTTGAACATTCTTTCGAATATACACCAGAGATGGTTCTTATGGCGGCTTTATGCCTTCCGAAATGTGATTCCATGGCATCTGATATCTCTCCAAGGGTAGCCCTTTCCCTGGCAGCATAAATGGCCAGCTCAAGCAGGTTTCCTTCACCGGTGGCAGAACATTCAACAAGCCTGTCCAGCGCTGCCTTGCAGGATGCATTATTTCGTTCTGCCTTAAGTTTCTTCAATCGTTCAAGCTGTGCTTTTCTTACAGCGGTATTATCCACTTCAAGCAAATCAAAATCTGCTTCCTTTTCTACCCTGTATTTATTAACGCCTACAATTGCATCTTTACCCGAATCAATTCTTGCCTGCTTTCTTGCAGCAGCTTCTTCAATCCTCATTTTTGGTATGCCGGTTTCAATAGCTTTGGCCATGCCGCCCAATGATTCCACTTCCTCAATTAATTGCCATGCTTTTTTAACCAGTTCCTGCGTAAGGTACTCAACATAATAGGAGCCTGCCCATGGATCAACCGCCTTGCAGATATTGGTTTCTTCCTGCAAATACAATTGGGTATTCCTGGCTATCCTTGCCGAAAAATCAGTAGGCAATGCAATGGCTTCATCCAATGCATTGGTATGCAGCGACTGTGTATGGCCACAGGCCGCGGCCATGGCTTCAATACAGGTTCTTGCCACATTATTATAAGGATCCTGTTCACTTAAACTCCATCCTGAAGTTTGAGAATGCGTACGAAGGGCCATCGATTTCACATTCTTCGGGTTGAACTGCTTCACGATCTTCGCCCATAAAAGCCTTCCTGCACGCATCTTCGCGATCTCCATGAAATGATTCATGCCAATAGCCCAGAAGAAAGAAAGCCTAGGTGCAAACTCGTCTATTTCAAGTCCTGATGCAATCCCTGTTCGGATATATTCCAGCCCGTCGGCCAGGGTATAAGCCAGTTCAATATCTGCTGTGGCGCCTGCCTCCTGCATATGATATCCAGAAATGGAAATGGAATTGAACTTCGGCATATTCTTACTGGTGAACCTGAAAATATCACCAATGATCTTCATGGAAGGCCTGGGTGGATAGATATAGGTATTCCTTACCATGAACTCTTTGAGGATATCATTCTGTATGGTACCACTTAATTTCTCCATCGATACGCCCTGTTCTTCAGCAGCTACAATATAAAAAGCCATGATAGGTATTACGGCACCGTTCATGGTCATGGATACCGACATCTTATCGAGGGGTATCTGGTCAAAAAGAATTTTCATATCAAGCACCGAATCAATGGCAACTCCCGCTTTTCCTACATCACCAACAACCCTTGGATGATCAGAATCATAGCCGCGATGTGTTGCTAAGTCAAAAGCTACGGATAATCCTTTTTGTCCTGCAGCAAGATTCCTTTTATAAAAAGCATTTGAAGCTTCAGCAGTTGAAAAGCCTGCATACTGCCGGATGGTCCATGGCTGTTGAACATACATTGTGGAATATGGCCCCCGAAGAAAGGGAGGAAGGCCCGCAGCATAAGACAGCTGCTCCGCGCCAGCAATATCCTTTGACGAGTAAGTTGGATGGATGACTATACCTTCTGCTGATTCCCAGTTCACCGATTCATTGACTGTAGCATGTGCCTCTTCTTTCTTTTGTAGAATGGGTAACTGGAGCTTTGAGAAATCTGGTTTCATAATATTTCTTTATTGCATCACCAAGGTGTTCATTGAACCTTCAAATAATTTTTCCTGTAGGGCTGAAAGACTTTCAATAGCATTTGTGCGGATATGAATGAAGTTATCCAGGCCAGCATCCTTTAAGGGTTCTGCCAACTGTAAAGGGTTCCCTGCAAGTATTAATATCTTTTCCTTCTGTTGTAACCGGAAAGCCTGCACAAAGGGAAGGGCCTGCGTTTCATAGTCCGCATCTGAAGAACACATCACTACGATATCCGCTTCACTGGCAGCGGCCGTTAGGGCGATTTCGCCAGCATCTTTTGAATAATTTTCTTCCTGAACGGTAAAGGCGGCAATGCTGAAAAATTCCGCAGCAAATGCGGCCCTTGCCCTTGCCATAACCATATCTCCAAAACATGCAAGGAAAACCGTTGGTTTGTGCCCACTCATGGTTTCATATTCCACGGTCTTTTGTTTCAACTGGTCGAATTCCTGGGTGGCCTGCTGTGGCTTCAAGCGTTCAATACCCTTATGATAATCATGTTCCTGCAATGCTGTTAATTGGAATTGTTCATTTATATCGGGGTATTTATTCGTTCCTACATAAACTCTTTTGCGGAAAGCAATCTCGGAAAGCTTTTTATTTCTTACCGCTGCTATCTTCTGTTGTATGATACCTGTTGTGAAAGCGTTGATATACCCGCCTTCCTTTTCTATATCCCTGAACAATTGCAATGCTTTTTCCGCAAGCAATGCTGTAAGGTTTTCCAGGTAATAAGATCCTGCAGAAGGGTCCTTAACTTTAGCCATATAGGCTTCATCCTTTAAAAGGTTTGATATATTCAACGCGATCCTGTTGCTCCATTTTGAAGAATGATTGGCATAACTGTCATGTGCTCTTACCAGCAGGGCGTCACAACCTCCAAGCACGGCCGACATGGCTTCAGTGGTATTCCTAAGCATATTGACGTTCGGGTCTGAAATCGACTTTGACCAACAGGAATTGGAAGAAAGGACCAGGGCTTCTGTATGACCGGTTTGATACAGTTCAAGGACCTGTTTTATCAACAGCCTTATGGCCCTGATCCTGGCAATTTCAAGAAAATAGTCTCCCCCGATGGCCAGGTGAAACACCAGTTGATTAACCAGGTTTGCGGGCTTGATCCCTTTCTGGCCAAGCTTTTCAAAATAGTCGGTAAGCTTATTAAGCGTAAAAGCGATCTCCTGTGTTATACTGGATCCTGAATTAATAAAAGAATGAGAACGGATCACCAATCCCCTGAATCCCGGTGTTTTTTGCAACAGGTCAAGCATATCCGCAAGGGCACAGAAATTTGGACTAATACCATCAACAGACCAGCTTTCCAGAATATCACATTCGTAAAATCCCCTGATAGCATCAAGCCGAACGCCTTGTTGTTCGAGGTAGCGTAAGTATTCCGAAATAAGATGGATTGATGGGGTGGCAGTGGAAAAAGATATTTCCAACCGGTTGCAGTCAAGTCCTTCAAGCAATGCTTCTATCCTGATA
>JAEWIW010000333.1 GCA_023386855.1 Bacteroidota bacterium
CCATAGCACCAATGGAAGGGGAAAGCACTGATCATCCACATCATACCGGTGTATGGATGAATTATGAATCGGTCAATGATCTTGATTTCTGGAATAATTCAACCGCGATTCCTGATTCGATAAAGAACCGTTATGGAACCATTCATCATCGTTCAGTGGATGCAATGCAAGCGCATGGAGATACAGCTATGATCACTGCCAGTGCTACCTGGGATACTCCAAATGGTGAAACATTGCTGGATGAAAAAACAGGTTATCATTTTTTTGTGAAGGATAGCCAGCTGGTCATTGACCGGGTTAGTATGCTTACCGCGAAAAAAGAGGTAAGGTTTAAAGATGTCAAGGATGGTTTTTTTGCCATCAGGGTATCAAAGCACCTGGAGATGCATACCGACAGGCCGGAAGTGAAGGTGGGAGCAATGTGCAGCCAGGACGAGGTGGAGAGATTAAGCTATGAAGGCTTTACCGCCTTATATGAAAACAGTAATGGAGTGCAGGGCGATTCGGTCTGGAGTTCACAGGGAAGCTGGGTAATTCTTCGTGGCGTAATCTATAACCGGAATGTATCTGTTGCGATACTGGATCATCCCGATAACCCGGGGTACACTGCTTACTGGCATGCCAGGGGCTATGGCCTTTTTGCAGTGAATCCTTTAGGAAGGAAAGTGTTCAGTGGCGGAAGGGATTCGATGAACCTTGTGCTTCAGCCCGGGGATTCCATTAAATTCCAATATCGTTTACTGGTGGTAGCAGGAAAGCCTGTAACGCATGAATCCATGGATTCTATTGCACATGCTTTTTCACAGGTGCATTACCAGCAAACAGTAAAATAGGTTTCCATAAAATAGATATTGCCGGGTAGGCGAAATCATCCCATTCTCAATTGTTATAGCATGAACAGCAAGTTTATTGTAGACGGGCACCTCGACCTATCCATGAATGCCATGGAATGGAATCGTGATCTTCGGTTACCCGTGACCGTTATACGGAAAAGAGAAATGGGTAGAACTGATAAACCCGATCGTGGAAAAGGAATGGTTAGTCTGCCACAGTTAAGGGAAGCGGGAATTGGACTGGTCTTCGCAACGCAGATCGCAAGGTTCGTCGATGAAGGCAGTGATCTGCCCGGATGGCATTCACCTCACCAGGCATGGGCACAAACCCAGGGCCAGCTTGCATGGTACAAGGCCATGGTGGAAGCAGGAGAAATGGTACAGGTTACCAACAGGAATGAACTTGATCAACACCTTGCCTTATGGAATGATGCTGATGTTCCTGTTTCCCAAAAGCCAGTTGGTTTTATTCTTTCACTGGAAGGAGCCGATTCGCTGGTGAATCTTCATTACCTTGAAAAAGCATATGGTTATGGTCTTCGTGCGTTAGGTCCTGCGCATTACGGGCCCGGCCGCTATTCGCCGGGAACAGGAGCGGAAGGCTCTTTAACCGCTATAGGTGTTGAGTTGTTGAAGGAAATGGATGCAATGCATATGATCCTTGATGTTACGCATTTAACCGATCAGGCGTTTGATGAAGCGCTTGATTTGTTTCAAGGACCGGTATGGGCAAGTCATCATAATTGCAGGGCTTTAGTACCACACCAGCGACAATTAACAGATGAACAGGTATTAAGACTTATAGAGAGAAATGCCGTGATAGGTGGTGTACTGGATGCATGGATGCTGGTGAAAGACTGGGTGCGTGGAAGTTCATCACCGCGGCAAAGAAATGTCAGCCTCGATACTTTGATCGATCATTACGATCATATCTGCCAGCTTGCAGGAAATGCTGACCATATTGCTATTGGTTCCGACCTGGATGGTATGTTTGGGACGGAACAGTCGCCCTATGATATGGAAACCATTGCCGATCTGCCGAAGCTGGGATCACTGTTAATTAAAAGAGGATATCGTGATGAGGATATTGAAAAAATATTTCATGGTAACTGGTTAAGGTTTTTACATCAGGCCTGGAAATAATACCTGGCGTAGTTATTCACCAACAGATCCATTATGCAAACTGCCCCCAATGCCCCTTTAGTAACATCATCCTTATGGGCAACCGGTAAGCAAAGATTATTATCCCTTGATGTGATGAGGGGACTGATCATGTTATTGCTTGCTGCCGAAAGTGCAAGACTCTATGAACGATTGCAACACCTTGCGGAAGGTTCTATCGCGGAGCATATCACCAGGCAATTCTTTCATCATCCCTGGCATGGATTGCTGGCATGGGATCTTGTACAGCCTGCTTTCATGACCATGGCAGGTACAGCTATGTATATTTCCTTTTCAAATAAAAAGAAAAAAGGGATAAACTGGTCCGATAATCTTCCACATGTGCTATGGCGTTGCCTGAAGTTATTGATTGCCGGCGTTGCGCTTCATTGTGTGTATGCGGGTAAGCTTGTTTGGGAATTATGGAATGTACTTACACAATTATCTGTGACCACCTTAGTGGCCTACCTGGTCATACAGCGCTCCTGGAAATTTCAATTGTTTCTTTGTGTTCTAATACTCATTGTTGCCGATCTTATGTACAGGTTTATCCTGGTTCCTGGTTTTGATCAGCCCTTCGTGGAGTATCATAATTTTGGGGCATACATGGACACTGTGTTCATGGGAAAGATCAACCAGGACGGCTGGGTGACGATCAATTTTATTTCAACTTCAGTACATACTGTTGCCGGATGCCTTATCGGGATGTTGTTGTTGAGTAACTATACTGAAAACAGGAAGGTCATTTATTTGCTTGCAGCCGGAGCAATTTGCTTGTTGTTTGGATATGGTATTGACCTTGCCGGCGGAACGCCCATTATCAAGCGGATTGCTACCAGCACATTCGTGCTTGCCTCTGCAGGATGGGTACTTTGGATCACCGCGCTGCTTTACTGGATGATCGATATTAAAAAGCAGAATCGCTATTCCTGGGTGTTCGTGGTGATTGGCATGAACCCGATCTTTATTTACCTGTTATTCGAAACTGTAGGGCACCAGTGGGTAAATAAAACAGTGGCCCTATTTGTACAGGGCTTTTTGAGCTGGCTGACTACCCCACTGGTTTACCAGGAAATTGCTTCCTCACTGGCAACTTTACTGTTGTATTGGGGGATTTGTTACTTCCTGTATAAAAGAAGGATTTTTATAAAGTTATGATCTTGGGATTGACCCCGTGGCACGCCCCCGTGCCACGGGGGCGTGCCACGGGGTCTACCAGCCACCACCTCCTCCGCCTCCGCCGCCACCCCCGCTGCGGCCTCCGCCAGCACTTCCGCCACCACTGCTGCTGGGTGGAGTAGAAGCAGATGAAATGGTACTGGATAAACCAGAGGAGATGCCCCTGCTGAGGTCATTCATTCCAAAACCCCTTCCAAAACCTCCAGCCGTATGGTAATAGGATGGCTGGTATCCTTCTTCAATAGCATGATTGATCTGGGTTTCGAATTTCCTGGCCCATTCATTTTCCACGCCAAGAGCGATGGCGTAGGGAAGATATTTTTCAAATAATTCAAGTGTTTTTTCTGGTGGAGTCAGACGGTCATAGAATTTTTGCTCCGCTGTTTCCAGGTACATTTTAAATCCCAGTATATGATCTGTTATCTTTCTTCCTTCAGGGGTATAAGCACTCATGATCATGGCAAAGAAAATATGGATGGCGCCAAGTATCAATAAAAGAGTTATCACAGAAAACAAAATGAAACCTGAATAATGTGTGGTTACAAAAAAGATACTAAGCCCGAATGCTGCAATGAGGATAAAAGTGCCCAGCCATATATATCCCTGGTTAAGCCGGAACATGACATTATTGTCTTCATCATTTTTATTTCCCTGCTGGAATCTTTTCTTCAATGTTTTTTGAAGACTTGTTTGTATTTCATTCAGCTTGCTATTGTATTTTCCTTTTTCTGCCTGCTGCCCATAAATCGACGAAATATTGAAGCCATATTTTGATGGATCATCCCAATGCGAATTGCCCCCAAGGTTTGACGGTGAATTAAATTGATATAAAGGGTGTTTGATCAGCCTTCCTTTTTCTGACACTTCGATTTCCAATGCCCTGTGAACTGCAGCATCTACCAGTGTTGCAGCAAAAAGTCCTGTACTGAATTTCTGTTTTAAAATATAACCGGTATCAGCAGGTGCAAGTGCTGCAGGTGGTTCAAACTGAGGAAAAATGGTGCCGCGGCCAGGATCTTTTCCTTTTCTTTTCCATGCAGAATAATAAAATAAAAACAGCGCTATGATCAATAGCAACAGTAGGGGTAGTATAAAATTCTCGAGCAGTAATCGTATAAATATTTCTGTTTTTCCTGGCGATCTGAACACTCCTTTCTGAATGGATGCTGCAATGGTTAATCCTTCATAGGCATCCATTGTTTTAGTGGTAATAAACCTGATAGTATGATCATCTTCAAGAGAAGCCCTGCAATCTTTTCCAGTAGCATCCTTTAGCCCTGTATAACAATCATATTCCATTATCCTTGCACCTGCGGGAAAGCTGATCCTGCAAGAGATCGTATCTGCACTGAATATCCATCCATTACCATTTACATTCCAGTAAAACTCATCTTTACCGGTATGATATATCAGTTGTCTTTTCGTAGTGTATTCAATGCGGTAGGTATAAATGCCAGGGGGAATAACCAGGTCTTCTCTTCCTACCAATAAGCGGGTGCCGTTATCAAGCGATTCCTTTTTATATGGCTCGGCCTCACCATTTTTCAGCACTTTCCTGACTTTAAACCCCGTGGAATGCCAAAGGCCATTGCTGTCGGTATAACGCGTTGGGAAATCACGGACAATACCTCTTTGAATATCATCATTTCTTGAAGGAACCATCAGGTCATTATTCTCCTGTTGCCCGTTACCATTGAAGATGGTAATATATTCTATCACTTCAATAGTGCCGTTTTTGT
>JAEWIW010000335.1 GCA_023386855.1 Bacteroidota bacterium
ATGTCATAGCCTACATTATAAGCATGTTTGGGAACCTCGTTAAACCAGGGGTTTGAAGCATCGGGCTGGTTGGCAGCCGCATTCCAGTAAAGTTGCACCAATGGAGATTGACCGAACTGGTGATTGAGTGCAATGTCCATGATCACGGCAATGCCATTCTTATGACATTCATCGATGAATTGTTTCATGGAATTGGCAGTGCCATAATATTTATCGGGGGCAAAGTAAAAGGATGAATTATAACCCCAGCTCAGGTTTCCTTCAAATTCATTTACCGGCATCAGTTCAATAGCATTGATGCCGAGGCGAACAAGGTAGGGGAGCGTATCCTTTAAAGTTTTCCAGTCGTGCGCACTAACAAAATCCCTTACCAGTAATTCATAGATGACCAGTCCCTGTTTATCGGGCCTCGTGAAGTTTGGAACCTGCCATGAATAGGCCGGTGCGCCTGGTTGAAGTGTACTTACAATACCCGTTGTTTTGCCTGTTGGATAGGCTTTTAAATTGGGATAGGTTGAAGCTTCAATGAATTTATCATTATCGGGGTCCAGTACCATTTCGGTATAGGGATCAGCGATCTTCAATGATGAATTCACCAGGTATTGGTATGCATAGGTCTTTCCGGCCTGTAAACCCGTGATCCTTTTCCAGAAACGATTTCCATCGGGCGTCTTGTTCATCTGGTAACCGGTTTGTTCCTGCCAGTTATTGAATTCACCGATCACTGCCACTCTTGTTTTACCCGGCGCGAATAATACAAGTACAGCGGAAGTATCGCCGGGTTCATAATTGATCCCATCACGTACTCCTGCTGGCAATGCAGCAACATTGGCAGCGCCGGCAACAAAGAAGTTTAGGGTATCGCTTAAAGTAGTACCATTAACTGTTGCGGTAGCTATAACCTGCTGGTTCCCCGGCTGCGTAATTTCTGCCTGGTAAGAGATGATATTATTATCACTTAATTGTTCTGCCAGTGCTCCATTGAAATAAATTTTTAAGGAAGATGGCTGGTTGGAAGCATATACGATATCAAGTAAATCACCAACTTCCTTTTGAATAGGTTCCTGCACGGGAACATACTTTGGTTCTATTGGTGGGGAAAGAAACTTTGAGGCGAAGGCATCATTGTAAAGGGGGACAAACATATCGGATCCATCGGCATTACGCTGTACCACGGTGCCAGCGCCATTCCTGAACAATATCGCGATCTTCTGGATGGTTTCACCGGCATCGAGGTTGAAGAATGTCTTAGGCGATTCAACCTTGAAACGGTATTTATTATTACCCAGTGATTCTGCTTTTACTGCTGCATTTGGTGCATTGAAATTATTAAACTTAACGTGCTTCCAGTCGGCCGCAGAACTGCTTTTGTTGGTGATTACCCCGATATGCACATACACATCATTGGGGTTTGCATAATTCATTAATCCCCTATTTCCTTTGGTAGCATCCATGAGGATCGCAATGGTGCCAGTGTCTTTGGGGAAGGTAGGAGTGGTGGTTAAAAGCTGTGCATGGAGTGAGAGGGAGCATACAATTGCCAGTAAGTAAAGCAGGATTGATTTCATCATAGGAGGGGTTTTCTATGCGAAAAAGTACTTATAAATTTTAATATGACGAAAGCTTAAAATGATGATACCGGGAGCAGGGCCACCGGTATCATCATTATTTCCTGCATTAATTTTTCTTTACAGTATAAGTATAGTTGCCCGGGATGGAAAGATCAAGCGTTACCATATAATTGCCTGCTGTGGCAATAACGATATTTGATCCGCCATATTCCATATTCTTATCGGCATCATCATCACCGAGGTTAATATCCCAACCATCATTAGCGCGGAACTTGATTTCACCCTGCACCAGGTCCATGGTAATAGACCAGGTTTTGGTGGCTTCGTCATATACCATGTTCTGGTCAACATCCCAGCTTCCTGTTGCTGAACCTACCAGGCCCCAGTCGGTTTTGGTAGCGCTCCAGGTCATAGCCGCGGTGCTTGCATTCAGTTTATAATAGCCAGCTCCGGGAACGGTAAGGTTTCCACCGCTGGTGCTGAGTGTTCCGTTTCCACCATCACCATAATTGGTATGGTTCCAGTCGGGCTCAGAAGTGAATTTGAATTCAGAAGCACCGTTGAAATACACATAGCCTTCATATACTCCATTATCTTTTTTGGAAGAAACCTTTGGAGCATTGGCCGGATCCCATCCCTGGTATCCACCGGGAACCCAGAGAGAAAGATAATTAATGATCACCAGGTAAGGGGTAACCTTAACTGAAACGGCATTCGACATAACCGGTTCAACTCCCGACCCGATATCTGCTTTCAGTCGTACCTCCAGTGTATTTTCATTAGCAGGCGCAAGACCGAGCAATATTGCCATCTGGTTGAATTCTGCAGTAGTGAACTTTTTCTGCAGTCCATTGATGACATATTCCTTTGGTTCCGCAAAATCATTTCCAGCCTTATCGATCTGCAAAATATATTTGACAGCGGCCTGGTAACCGAAATCAGAAGCATCCCAGCTGAAAGTGGTTGCCGTATCTGTTGCGTTGGTTGAATTAAGGACAAGATTAGATTCCGATACCTGCAAAGTAGGTGCGGTGCCGGCTTTCAATACTGCCCTCACTTCATCTTTCTCACATGACCAAAGAGCCACCGATGCTACTGCGAAGAGCAGGAATCTATTGATAAACTTTTTCATATTTCTAATTTTCTAAGCAAGAATTGTAGTTTACTAACGGTGATCAATAACCGGCGTTTTGATCCAGGTTTGGATTAGCAGTGATATCTGCTGAAGGAATAGGGAACAATACTCTTGTATCTTCCACTGCTCTTCCTTCTGCAACACCACCTTTCCAGGGCCAGAGGTAATTTGAACCGGTATATTTTCCAAAGCGGATAAGGTCAGTTCTTCTCTTGGCTTCCCAGTTCAATTCCCTTGCACGTTCATTGAGCAGGAAATCGAGGGTGAGTTCACCCTGTGAAATATTACCACTTGTATTTCCATAAGCTCTTTCACGCAGGTCATTGACATATCCTACTGCTGTAGCCACATCACCACCAGTGCCACCGCGAACAACGGCTTCAGCATAGATCAGGTAAGCTTCCGCCAGGCGGAACAGTGGGAAATCAGTATCTGGGTGATCACCTGATTTATCAGAACCCATATTTCCATTCCTGTCAACATTTTTGAACTTGGTGATAGGGAACCCTTCGGTAAATGTCCCCAGGTCGTTGATATCAAGTGTTTGTCCACTGGTATGGAACATTCCCCTGCTGTCAACACTTGCATCAGTAGTGGGGAACAGGTTAACAATATTTTTTGTTGTTCTTAAACCTGCCCATCCGCCGTTGATACCAAAATCTTCTTTATTCATATTACCACCCACAGGTGCATGCACCAGGTAGGTCATACCACCAAATGAACGGGTATGCTGACCGTCAAACACAATCGGGAAGATGATCTCGTTCGATAAATTATTATCGGCAAGAAACAGGTTCTTATATTCAGGTTCCAGTGTATATCCTGCGCCAATTACTTTTTTAGCATAAGTTATAGCATCAGTATAACGCTCTGTGCCCGTATAAACCTTTGCATTGAGATAAAGATTTGCCAGCAGCATCCATGCGGCACCTTTGTCGGCACGTCCATATTCATTCTGTCCTGGCTCGGCGAGCTGGCTTTCAAGATCAAGCAGTTCACCTTCCACGTATTCAAATACTTCTGCCCTTGATTTTTGTTGGGGGAAGAAAGAACCTACTTTATCCAGTTCTGTTACGAAAGGAATATTTCCAAACAGGTCGATGGCATGCGAATAACTGAGTGCACGCATGAACCTTGCTTCTGCACGGAAACGCTTTGCATCATCCAGGTTTGAACCGGTAATACCTCTTGAATTGAGTTTATCATCGGAAGTTTCCCGGATAAACTCGTTAGCCAAAGATATCTGGTAGTAAAAGCGGTTATACATGGCTGTTATGAACTCGTTGGTAGGAGTCCAGGTCATCTTATGAAGATCCTGGATGGTACCATCATTCCATGCAATCACAGCTTCATCAGTGGTCAGTTCCTGCATCTGCCAGTACTGGCGGAAGTAAGTTGAAAATCCTTCATCAATACCACTGATATCGGGTCGTCCTGAAGGGCCCGACTGCCCGCTCACGGCAAGGCCGGCATATACTTTGGCAAGGATCTGTTTGTAATTGGCAAAATCATTATACACCGATGCCGAAGTAACATCGTAAAAGGGTGAACGGTCAAGATCTTTGGTGCAGGCAGCAAAACCAAATGCAACCACCGCAACCATGATGACCTTTATCAAATTCTTTCTCATATCTTAAATTATCTAAGATTAAAAATCAAGGTTTACGCCAAGTGAATACACACGTGGTCTTGGATAGAAGTTGTTATCAATACCACCGGCGATCTCAGGATCAAGCCCGCTGTACTTGGTGATCACGAACACGTTGTTCACGGTTCCTGTAACCCTTACTCCTACTTTATCATTCCAGAGGCGACCGAAGTTGTATCCTACGTTAATGTTATCCATGCGCAGGAAAGATGCGTTCTCAACATAATAATCAGAGAACAATTGGAACTCGTTAAACTTTGTATTCTTTACACTCGCTGATACATTGCTCAGGTAGTTGGGGAAAGAGAATGCCTTGTATGCACCATTGTTTGCAGCGAAGTTATTGTCAACATAGTTGTTGAAACTTCCGCGAAGGGTGAAAGAAGCAAACCATTTCTGGTAACTTAATTGTGAGCTGAAACCCAGGAACACGGTAGGTTCTGGTGATTTATAACGGTACTTATCCTTATCGGTCACTACACCATCACCATTGAGGTCTGCATATAATCCTTCAACAGGATTTCCTTCATTGTCATATACCTGCTTGTATACATAAAAAGCATAAGGATTGTAGCCAACAGTATTCATCTGGATATAGTTACCTACACCACCAGCGATGGTACCGCTTTCATAACCGATAAAGGTTTTATCCTCGATCTTACTGAGCTTGGTAATCTTTGTTTTATTGAACGTGATGTTGAAATCAGCGTCCCACCTGAATTTGCTGTTCTGCACAGGAGTGGCGCCCAATACTATCTCAACACCTTTGTTTTCAATATTACCTACGTTGGTAAGCAGCCTGTTGGTAAGGTTTGAACCGGCAGGTACAGAGATCACCGCCAGCAGGTCCTTTGTTCTCTTGAAGTAATAATCCACGCTACCATGAATTTTGTTATCAAGGATACCGAAATCAAGACCGGCATTATAGGTCTCTGTTTCTTCCCACTTGATATTGGCATCATACCCTTCAGGACGTAAAGTGTTATACAATGAGTCGCCCAACTGGTACTGGGCTGTTCCATCACTGAGTGAATATTTAGGCAGGTAAGGATAGTCACCATTGTTGATGTCCTGCTGACCGGTTACACCATAGCCTAAACGAAGTTTCAGGTCGCTGATCAGCGTCGAATTTTTCAGGAAGCTTTCATTATTGATCCTCCATGCAAATGCTGCTGAAGGGAACAGGCCCCAACGGGTATCAGGACTGAACCTTGAAGATCCATCACGACGAAGGGTTGCAGTAAGCAGGAACCTGTCGTCATAATTATAATTCGCTCTTCCAAAGAAAGAGATCAACGTATTCTGTGTTTTGAAAGGTACCGCTGCAGGAGTGGTATCTGTTCCGCGGTAAACAGGGAAGGATGGTGATTCTGTCATCCAGTCCTGGTAAGAGTAACCTGCAGTAACATCAACACGGCTCTTGATCGATTTGATATCCTTTGCATAGTTAAGGTAGAATTCCAGCAGCTTGTTCTTTTTCTCCTGTTCGTACTGGCTTCTTGAACCTTTTACATAATAGGCAGTGGCAGCGGTTTTTGGATTCACCACCGTTCCTTCTCCCTTTGAATAATCATAACCCAGGTTAAGGTTAGCTCTTAATTCAGGAAGGAAATGCATTTTATAATCGAACTGGATATTACCAATACTCCTGAAACCATCGCTGATATCCCTGCGCTGCTTCAGCATGCTCACGGGGTTGCGGGTTCCAAGGGTATTCAATTCATTGCTTGAAGGATCAAGCCATTCCCAGTAACCACCCAGCTCTGTATTGGTTTTTTCATACACGGGCTTGGTAGGATCGAAAGCCACCGCAGCACCAATCGCACCCTGGTCGGCAAAACGGGTATGGGTTTGAGCTGCCTTCACATTCATGTCAATGCTAAGGTGATTGTCGAGGAACTTTGGACTGAGGTTCAGCGCTCCTGATTTCCTGTCCATCTTGGAGGTAAGAAGAATACCCTCTTGTGTCAGGTATCCTACGGAAACCCTGAAAGGTAATTGTCCTACTGCACCACTTACACTGAGGTTATTGTCGGAGCTTAATGCATTCTGGAAGATCTGGTCCTGCCAGTCGGTATTGAGTGTCCCCAAAAGTTCTGCCTGGGCAGGGGTACCGTTCTCGGTAACTACTTTGCGGAATTCGTCGCCGGTCAGCACATCCACTTTACCCACGCGCTGTGAAAGGGAAGCAACAGTGCTGAAGTTGAAACGCAATGGGCCTCTTGAACCTTTCTTTGTAGTAATCAGGATCACCCCGTTCGATGCTCTTGAACCGTAAATGGCGGTTGCAGAAGCATCCTTCAGGATATTGAAGCTTTCAATATCATTAGGGTTGATAAAGTTCAGCGGGTTTGCTGCACCGGAAATGCCACCATTATCCAATGGAACTCCATCGATCACGATCAGCGGGTCGTTGCTGGCATTCAGTGAAGAACCACCCCTGATTCTGATGCGGCTTCCCGCACCTGGCGCACCACCATTGGAAGTGATCTGCACACCGGCCACTTTACCGGCGATCAATTGCTCGGGGGTAGTGATCGGACCTTTGTTGAAGTCCTTGGCAGATATGGCGGTCACTGAACCGGTGAGGTCCTTTTTGCGCACCGTTCCATATCCCACTACAATCACTTCATTAAGGGCGGCAGTGTTCTGGTTTAAAATAAGATTTACGGTTGAAGTGTTCGAGATATCAATTTCCCGGCTTTCAAATCCTACTGATGAAACCACCAGGGTAGTGGTTCCCGCAGGAACACTTAACCTGAACTCACCTTCCGCATTGGTGGTGGTTCCAAGGTTTTGATTTTTAACTGTAATGGATACTCCGGGGATACCTTTCAAGGCGTTGTCGGTGATTTTTCCCGAAACGACTTTCTCCTGCGCTTCGGAAGCCAGCCATGTAAGAGAGAAAAACAGGGGCATAGCAAACGACAGCAAGAATCGTTTTAAGCTCATAATCCGTGTGGTTTTTTACATAAACAATAATCGAAAGCATGTACTTACTACACATTAACAATATGTAATAAGTACACAAAGTAGTGAAATTTCAATTCCATTAACATTTTGTCTGAAAATTTTTTTCAGGCCTGCCTGCTGCGCTAGATTTACACCATAATCACCACTATGGCATTTTATTCCGAAGCGGCAACACGCAGCCTTACCGACCAGACAAAAAAATTTTTATCGGCCTCCTCTATCGATACCGGCGATTTGGAGACCTTACGAAACGTTTAGCGATTTCACGAATACCGCTACTATATCAGCAACGATCCCATCATTGCAGACGAAGAGTTCGACAGGCTGTACAAGGCCTTAGAAAAACTTGAATCTTCTCACCCCGAACTGATCACTCCAGATTCGCCCACACAGCGGGTGGCCACAACGCTGACAAAAGATTTCCCGACTGTTCCCCACCTGGTGCCCATGCTTTCACTTGAAAATTCCTATAACCCTGGTGACCTTGTTGATTGGGATCGCAGGGCCAGGGAGATGTTGAAACTGGATTCAATTGAATATTGCATTGAACCCAAATTCGACGGGGCCAGCATTTCGTTGATCTATGAAGATGATCAACTGGTAAGAGGGGCAACGCGTGGAGATGGTGTACAGGGCGATGATATCACCACCAATATCAAACAGATCAGGTCGGTTCCTCTTTCGGCGGCGTTCAGCGAATATGGCATCCAGGTGGCCGAGATCCGCGGTGAAGTGTTGATGAACAAAAACAGTTTTAAAAAATACAATGATAAGCTGGCGGAACAGAATCTTCCACCACTGGCCAACCCGCGCAATGCCGCCGCAGGATCGCTGCGGATCAAGGACCCAAGGGAAGTGGCCAAAAGAAACCTTGAAGTGTTTTTATACCACCTGAGTTATTCCTCATTATTACCCGGCCAAAAAGAACCGGGGGCACTGCAATCGCATGGTAAAAGCCTGGAATTATTGCAGGACCTGGGTTTCAGGGCACCCGAAAAAGAAAAGAAAGTGGTGAAGGGAATACAGGCCGTCATTGACCATTGCCAGGAATATGAATCCCTGCGCGATGAACTTCCCTATGAAATAGATGGCATGGTGATCAAGGTGAATGATGTTGAATTGCAGGAGCGGCTTGGCATGACCACCCATCACCCCCGCTGGGCAATCGCTTTTAAATTCAAGGCCCGGCAGGCCACCAGCATCTTAAGAAGCGTGGAATTCCAGGTGGGCCGAACCGGCTCCATAACACCGGTGGCTAAAATTGACGCGGTACCTATTGGTGGTGTAACTGTTCGTTCCATTTCCCTATTCAATGAAGACGTGATCAGGGAAAAAGACCTGATGATCGGCGATACTGTGCTGGTGGAAAGAGCCGGTGATGTGATTCCATATATAGTCAAGCCCCTTGCAGAATTAAGAAAGGGTACGGAGCTGCCCATTCGTTTCCCTGCATGCTGTCCTGTTTGTAACAGCGAACTGATCAAGCTTGAAGAGGAAGCGGCATGGAGATGTGACAATGTTAACTGCCCCGCACAGGTAGTTGAACATATCATTCATTTTACCAGCAAGGATGCCATGGACATCAGGGGATTTGGTGATGCACTGGTAAGACGATTTTATGAATCCGGTTTCTTGAAGAATATTCCAGGCATCTACCAGCTTCCGTTTGAACAGATCCGCGGCCTGGAAGGCTTTGGTGAGAAAAGTATCACTAACCTGAAAGCCTCGATTGAACGTTCAAAGGACCAGCCATTGCACAGGCTGATCTTTGCGTTGGGTATTCGTTATGTTGGTGAAACCACGGCCAAGACCCTTGCCCATGCAGTGAATCATTTGTACGACCTTCAAAACATGACATTTGAATCGCTCCAGGAACTGGAGGACATCGGGCCAAAGGTGGCTAAAAGCGTATATGAATTTTTTCATAACGATGATAACCTTAGCATGCTCAAAGAACTTGAAGGGCTTGGCCTCACCCTTAAGAATGTAAAAAAGGATCATAAGGAAGATAATAATCTTGAGGGACTGACCTTTTTATTTACAGGAACTTTGCCTACCTTGAAACGAAGCGACGCTGAGCAGATGGTGGAAGATCATGGCGGTAAGATCCTCAGCGGCGTCAGCAGCAAACTTGACTACCTCGTTGCTGGCGAAGACGCTGGCTCCAAACTTGAAAAAGCCAAAAAGATCGCATCCGTAAAGATCATTTCCGAGCAGGAATTCCTGAAGATCCTGCAGAAATAACCACCTTAAACCATTGGCTATGATCAAATCATTACAGGGTGAAGTTTGGAAGCCGCTTCAATTCCCCGGATGGAAAAACCTCCGAAAAAATTATGCTTTGTCTTCCCATGGCCGTATCGCCAGCTTTGCAGAAGAAATAGGCGATGGAAAAATCCTACATGGCTCACTCACTACCGGGTACAGGACACTAAACCTTCACAGGCCCGGCAATAATGGAACCCTGTATGTTCATCGTGAAATTGCACGCCTGTTCGTTAAGAGGCCTTCGTCGAGGCATAAGTTTGTGATTCACCTGAACCATGACAAGCTCGACAATTCTGCGCGTAACCTTGCCTGGGTAACGCTCGATGAAATGATCGCGCACCAGCAGGATAGTCCTGCTAAACTGGCCTATAAAAAAATCCAGTCGAAAAAGAAAGCGGGCATCAAGCTCGATGAGAAAGCAGTGAAGCTGATCAAGAAAACACTGCAGGATAAAAAAAGAACGCTGACCATTCGCAAGCTGGCCGAAAAATTCGGTGTCAGTGAAATGACCCTTTACCGCATCAAAAGTGGTGAGAACTGGGCGGGTGTTAAATAATCAATATTGAAATGAAGCGGCAGCAGTATGATGGTACTGCTACCGCTTTTTT
>JAEWIW010000159.1 GCA_023386855.1 Bacteroidota bacterium
GGTCAATTCTGCCTATTGTGTCAATAATTTTGTGTCAGCCTCCACCTCCTGGGCCTGGTTTAAAGGAATAACAATAATAAAACTGGCTCCCTGGCCCTCTTTTCCAATCGCCCTGATGATTCCCTGATGCTTTGCAATGATCTTTTTTGTTATGGCCAACCCGATTCCTGTTCCCTCATATTTATGCCTGGTATGCAGGCGCTGGAAAATGGTAAATATCTTTTCGGAAAATTCATTTGAAAAGCCAATGCCATTGTCCTTGATAGTGATCCTTACAAATGGGCCATTTTCATCATAGGCATCAATAAAACTGAGCTCACTTACCCTCCTTGCCGTAATGGATATTTCAGGAACCACACCAGGGCGTATAAATTTCAAGGCATTACTCAGGAGGTTCTGGAATACCTGTCGCATCTGGCCGGTTAGCACTTCGGCTTTGGGAAGATCGTCCACGCTGATCACTGCTTTCTTTTCCTGGATCGACAGTTCCAGGTCACTGAGCACTTCTTCTATCACCGCATTGAGATCCACCAGTTCAAATTCCCCTTCTGCATTCGACAACTTGGTAAATGATAAAAGATCATTGACGAGGTTACCCATTCGTGTAGAGGAAGCAATGATCTTGTTTACAAAGTCCACTGCACCCTGCTCCATTTTTTCCTGGTAGCGGTCTTTCATGAGGTGACTGAACATGGTGATCTTACGAAGGGGTTCCTTTAAATCATGGGATGCAATAGATGCAAACTGCATCAGTTCACTGTTACTGACTTCCAGTTCAACATTGATCCTCTGCAGCTCCCTGGTTCTTTCTGCCACTTTTTGTTCCAGTATATCATGCAGCATCTTCTGGTCGTGGATATCGGTACATGTACCGAACCATTTTACAATCTCTCCTTCCTCATTCAGCATGGGAACCGCACGAGCCAGGAACCAGCGGTAATCACCATCCTGACCTTTAATACGGTATTCAATTTCATATTCTTCACCTGTTTCAAGTGAACGTTTCCAAACCTTCCATGCCCGCTCCCTGTCATCAGGATGCAAAACATTGTTCCATCCTTCTCCTTTTGATGCTTCCAGGGTCATTCCTGTATATTCATACCATCTCTTGCTATAGAAAACATGGTTGCCATCGGGTAAGGTTACCCAAACCATTTGAGGTACAAAGTCTGTAACAAACTGGAAATCTTCATTTGCTTTCAGCAAAACTTTATTGGCTTCCTGTATGGCCTTCCTTGCATTCACCTGGTCGGTCACTTCATATGCAAACACCAGTATGCCATCAACCTTGCCCTGGTCGTCGTGGATGGCCTGGTAGATGAAATTAAAGAAAACATCTTCCAGTGGCTTATTTTCATCTCTTGCCATGTTAATGCCCATCTCTCTTCCTACATAAGGCTGTCCTGTTTCATATACTTCCCTCATGATCTTATAGATCCGCTGGCCGGCGATCTCTGGTAACGCTTTCAAAACAGGCAATCCCTTGATCTGGCGCTTTCCAAATAATGACTGGTATAATGGATTAACAAGATCAAATTCAAGGTCTGGTCCTTTCAATGTACAGATCATGGCAGGGGCCTGCATGAACAGGGTTTCCAGCATTTTCTTCTGTGCTTCCAGGTCGGCAGTACGCTGGGCAACCATTTCTTCGAGTTCCTCATTAAATGCCTTCAGCGCTTTATTCTGCTGTATGATCTCGGCAGCGGAATTATCAGCAATTGCCCCAAGCAGGCGATAGGGAACACCATTCTCATCCTGCAATACCATTCCCTTATCCAATACTGAAATAAACCGGCCCGCGGCATTTTGTATGCGATATTGAACTGTCCAGGGTTCACTCCTGTTAATTGCTTCATTCAACACCTGTAACACATGCCCACGATCTTCTTCATGTATAAGGTCTTTCCAGAACTGCACCGTAGCGGTTTCAGGTTCTTGCTCATAACCAAACCATTTAAAGAAGCTATCGCTCCACCACATGGTATTGGTGGTAAGATCACGATCCCATACTGCATCACTGATCGCATTGGTGATCAGCCTGAATCTTTCTTCACTTATGGAAAGTTCAGCTGTACGTTCTACCACCTTTTTCTCCAGCTCAAGGCTGAGGGTGCGGTAACTTTCCTTTGACCTGATCAGTTCCTGGTAATTTTTGCGTAGTGCTTCTTCGGCTTCTTTCTTATCATTCACATTCGTCAGGCTCATTACAATACCATCGAGCAATGGTGTTGCAATGATATCATACCATTCCACTTTACCATCTGTTTCAAGCTGCATTTCGGTATGAAAAGGTTCACCGGTTTCAATTACGCGGCTGCATTTTTCAAGCAAGCCTATTTTCAACAATTGCGGGTATATTTTGCTGACCTTTTTGCCGATATAGGATTCATTCTGCCGCTTAACCATTTTATCTGATGCCTGGTTGGCGGTTACCCATTCCAGGTCTACAACATTTGCTTTATTATCCCTTACTGCCCTGAAAGCCATTACAGCGCTCATGGTGGCATTGAACACACTGCGGATAATGGAATTGAGTTCCTTCACATTGGATACATCCACAAACGAGATCACTACACCATCGATTTGTTTATCCTGGCGCAGGTAAGGAAATATTTTCATGAGATGGAAAGAACCATTGGCCAGTTCCACTTCCCGTTCTGTAGGCACCCCCGTTTTTGTCACCCGTTCAAGTTCACTCATGAAGTTGCTGCTATCGCGAAGATTGGTGGAAATATGCTGAATAGGCCGTCCAATATCACCTTCAATAAGGTTTATGAGCTTCACCGCCTGGGGATTGAACTTACGGATGCGATAATCCTTATCTACGAACACCTGGGCGATTTCCGAACTCCTGAAGTAGTTATTGAGGTCATCATTTAATTCAACGAGTTCGCGTATCCTTAACTGGTGCTCAGTATTTAACGTATGCAATTCTTCATTCAACGATTGCAATTCCTCGTTTGAACTTTGCAGCTCTTCATTGGCAGAAAGCAATTCTTCATTTGAGCTTTGCAATTCTTCATTGGCTGTTTCAAGGCTTTCCACCGTTAACTGCAGGTTGGTTCTTGCTTCGCGAAGGTCTTCTTCCAGCTGGTGTATGTATTGAAGTGAACCGGCTTCCGGGAAAGAAGCATCGATCATCTGCGTTTTGGATGTAATGGGCGGAACGGCTTCACCCAGCACTAGAAGAATATTGCCATGTTGCGCAGGGCGTACATAAAGATTCACCAGCATCTCAGCATTGGCCTGCAGCTTCACATTATTCAACGCAACTTCAACATTATCTTTCATGCATTTCCTGATCGCTGCATTCAGTGCTGCTGAAAATTCCCTTCCCACCATCCTTAAGATATTCAATGATACAAGCCTGTCGGGAAGTGACAGGTATCGTTTGAAATCCCCCACCGCTTCCTTGATCTCAAAGTTGCGGTCGACATACAATGCCGTGAATCCATATTTTTCTGTCAGCAGCCGGCTGAAATCTTCTTTCAGTTCTTTTTCCAGCAGGTTATGCCGCGAAGGATCAACACCTGTTACCGGTATGGTGATCTTTTTTGTCCGGGCAGAAGGTAACCTGTCAGGGTTATATTTTGTATCGGTTGATGTTTTTTGAAATATCTTCCATTTAGAGCTTACCTCGCGGAATCCATCATTGATGTTCACTGGAGATTCACTTGGGCCGAGAAATAAAAATCCGTTTACATTCAGTGAGAACAGCAGCGTAGAGATCACTTTTCTCTGTAATGTGCTGTTCATATAGATCAGCATATTACGGCAGGTGATCAGGTCATTCTTTATAAAAGGAGGGTCTTTGAGGATATTATGCCTTGCAAAAACGATCTGCTTTCTTAAATGACTTTGAATGGTGTACTTATCGTTATCGAAGGTGAAATATTTCTCTCTTATATTAGATTTCACTTCATGGAGGGAGTCTTTATTGTAAATTCCCTTTGCCGCGAATTCAATGGCATCGCCATCAATATCCGAAGCAAAGATCTTCACTTCCATTTTTTTGTTCTCCTCCTCCAATATCTGGTCAACCATGATAGCCAGTGAATACGCTTCTTCTCCCGTACTGCAGGCTGTGACCCATATCTTTATAACATCATTGTCTTCCTTTGCCTGGATAAGTGGCCTCAGTACATCTTCCTGAAGCTGGTCAAAAGCAGCGCGGTCGCGGAAGAACTTGGTTACACCAATCAGGAATTCTTTTCCCAGGAATGTACATTCCTCAGCAGATGAACGCAATAAAGAAAGATACTCCTCGAACTGCTTATATCCCAGGATGCCCATCCGGCGAGTAATACGGCGGATGATAGTAGGCGTTTTATAATTGAAGAAATCCATAGAGCAGTGCTTCTCGATAAGCTTAAGCACTTCGGGAAGAGCGGCTTCATCGGGCTGCCCATCAATGGCCACCCGCTCGGGCTTTTCATCAATATAATTGAATAATTCCTCGGGCATCAGTTCTGGTGCAAGAATGAAATCAGATATACCTGTGGCGATGGCGCTATTAGGCATTCCATCGAACTTTGCGGTAAGCGGGTCCTGCACCATAACAAGCCCACCGGCCTTATTGATCTTCACCACACCCTTCGACCCATCGGTACCGGTTCCCGAAAGAATGATCGCAACGGCCTTATCGGCCTGGTCTTCGGCAAGGGTGGAAAGAAAATGGTCAATGGCCATATTGGGTGAACGATCCGGAATCTTTACCTGCAATTTCAGGTGACCGCCTTCGATAGACAATAACTTATTATTGGGAATTACATAAATGCAGTTCTCTTCCACCCGGGTTTTATCCGCTGCCTCCACTACCTTCATATGGGTGTGCTTTCCAATGAGTTCTACCAGCAGGCTCTTGTAATCGGGGCTCAGGTGCTGGATGATGACAAAAGCAAAACGGCCGTTTACAGGAAGATTGTCGAAAAATTCATGAATGGCTTCCAAACCACCTGCTGATGCTCCAATCGCCACTATATAAATTTCGTTATGCCTCATTTGTTGGTTATCTGCCTTCATGGTTATTTAAGCAAAGAATTAACGGGTAAGGGTTTGGCAAAGAAAGCTAAGAATTTTTATGTTGAAGCATATATGCCAATAAAGCATTGCGAAAATTCTCCGCTACCGCCAGTTCAGCCTTATTCCATTTACGTGCCGCGCCGGTAACGGTTTGCTTCCAAAGCGAAAATGATGCCCTGGGATGATATTTTTTCCCATCCGGCTCAAACTGAACAGCAGTATTGGGGTCGCCTCCCCAGGTCACCTGCTCCACCTCTTCGGGCCTGAAAGCAAGTATATAAGTTTTTTTCTCGGGCTGTAAGGGCAATGCCAGCAGGCCGCTGCCTGTTTTCTGGAAACCAGTGGCTGGTTCATATGCTCCAGATAAATTGTAATTGACGTATAATCCATCTACTGCTTCAGACTGCAGCCAGAGCACCAGGTCGCGGATTTCGCTTTCCGAAGGTGTTCTTCCAATTGTGTCGATATAGCCCTGTTTAACCACTGCAACGCCTCCACCACTAAGAATTTTAAGCAGTGAATCATCAAAAACGGAGAAATCCTGGTTGCGATATAGCTTCTCCAACTGTTCGAGATGCTGTTTATTGACCGATTCACGGAAATGCTGCTCTTCGGCCGTCAACAGGGTATTGATCTTCGCCGATAGTGCCCCTGATACCAATTCGAACAAGGTGCAGATCTCGAAGGAAAGATAATGAGGTGTTTTATGATGGCAGGCGATCAATCCCCATAGCTGCCCGTTCACCAGTATCCGGGTCGACATGGAAGCCTGCACATGCATATTCCCCAGGTATTCAAGGTGTACGGCGGCAACACTCCTGAGGTTGCTGTCTGAAAGATCAACAAGCGTATTGGTTTTCGGGTTAAGGACGGGATAAAGCCTTTCCGGCTGGTATTGAATATTGGGAATCAGCCTGAACGGTGTATTGCGATAAAGCTCCCTTGCCTGCCTCGGTATATCTGAAGCAGGAAATTTAAGACCCAGGTAGCTTGGCATGTCTTCTTCCATGGCTTCCGCGATCACGTCCCCGTTCCAGTCATCATCAAACTGGTAGATCATGGCTTTGTCGAACCCCGAGATTTTTTTCAGGTGACGGATAGCCACTTCACAGGCCTCCCGGATAGTGGATGCGGCATCGATACTGGCTGTAGTGAACCTGAGTTCCTGGTAAATATCGAGGTAACTTTCCCTTGCCGTTTTTGTTACGGGATCTTTTTCCACTTCAACAATAAAATAATGATCCTGCACTTTTACCGTGGTA
>JAEWIW010000008.1 GCA_023386855.1 Bacteroidota bacterium
ATTGTATTTGTTCCAGCCGCCGCCAAAGTCCAGCTGGTTCAGTTCATCTTTATACATAAGGGAAAATACCTGGCCATAGAAACTGTTATCCAGCCAGAGCTGGCGGATTAGATCGGTCTCAGCAAGGGTTTCATTATTTACCGTGAAGGGCTGCAAACCATAATCCTCGTACGATTCACCGGCTTTATATTGCTCGTAGTATCCTTTTCCTTTGGTAAGAAAAAGCGCGGTATTGAAAGAGATCCTGTCGCTGAATTTATGGTTGAAAAATAGCTGGTAATGATCCTGCTGGTAATTGTCGGTTTCATTATCATAGGGTTCACCAGGTTTTTCCATGCCGGCATAATTGATGGTGCGATGCTTTTCAAGGTCCGAAGCTGATACTCCGTTCCATGCCTGGTAAGTGTGCTCTTTACCGGACATGATATTAAACCGCAATGAACTTTTTTCGGAGAGATAAGCTGCAGATACAAAGAAAGACTTCAGGTCGCTGCTGGCCCGGTCGATGTAGCCATCGCTGCTAATGCCTGACAGCCGGGCATCAATGGTGAAATGGTCGTTTAGAAGCCCGGACCCTGCTTTGACCGTATGTTTCCAGGTATTGAATGATCCAAAGCTGTTGTTTAATTCAGCATAAGGATCGGTATTCACTTCATTGGTGCTGAAGTTGATGGTGGCGCCAAAAGCACCGGCCCCATTTGATGAGGTTCCCACCCCGCGCTGGACCTGGACGCTTTGTACGGAAGAGGCCAGGTCGGGAAGGTTCACAAAGAACAGTCCCTGTGATTCAGCATCATTATAAGGGATGCCATTCAGGGTCATGTTGATCCTGGTGGCATCGGAACCCCTTATGCGGATCCCCGTATATCCAACGCCATTACCGGCATCTGAATTGATGATCACCGAAGGTACCTGGTTCAGCAGAAAGGGAAGGTCCTGGCCCAGGTTGGATTTTTCGATGTCCTGTTTATTCAGGTTGGTCTTGGTAAAAGGCGCTTTATCGCCGGCCCTTGTAGCTTTCACCTCAACAGGCTGCATGAACAGGTTGATCCTCTCGAGGATGACCATGTTTAATGAGCCCGGCTGCAGCAGTTGCTGTTTTGACTTGTAACCTACGCTGCTGATGGTGGCATTAAGGTTGTTTTTCCGGCCGGAAGAGATCTCGAAATAACCTTTGTCGTTAGATTGAACATAAAGTCCGTTTTCGAGTGAAATTGTTGCGGCTTCAATGCCCTGTTGATTCTGGGCATCAATAATGCGGCCTTTAATGCTGTTGGTCGACTGGCCATTCATGCTGAGCACGAAGGCGAACATTGACGATACGAATACTGAAAGTTTCTTTTTCATTCCCTTTTTTGGTTTTGGCCTGGGCCGTTTAAAAAATTCGGGAATGCCTGAGTGAAGTAAAAACAAGAAGTTTCAACCTTCCCTGCGCAGGCATTATCCTGATCAGGTTCTACGGGTATTATCTCAGCCTTTTTGTAAAAGCACCCCGGGAACGCCATGACTATTTCAATGGCAATGCAAAGATAAAGGCAATTTTTTTTAAAAAACCTGTAACAATTCTTTTATCCCCTCGTCTCAATCCAAAATAACGCATATGAAAAAAATAGGGATTCTTATACTGCTGCTAACCATGGGCCTTTTCAGCATGGCGCAAAAACAGATCAATGATGCCAATGCACAGAAAAGGAATTTAAATGGATTTCATGGTATTGATGTTGGCAGTGGTATCGACCTGGTGCTTACACAGGACAACACCGAAGCTGTTGCAGTCAGCGCTTCCGAACAGAAATATACCGATAAGATCATCACAGAAGTTAAAAATGGCATTCTCCATCTCTATTTTGATCATTCTTCCCCAAAAAGCTGGTTTGGTGCTGATAAAAAATTAAGAGCTTATGTTTCCATCAAAAGTATTGACCTGTTGCATGCCTCTTCAGGAGCACAGGTTAGGGTAGAAGGAACGGTTAAAGCAGGTAAGATTGATATGGAAGTATCCAGCGGTGCGGGCATTAAAGGTTCCTTTGATGTGCAATCCCTTGATGTTGACCAGAGCAGCGGTTCAATTGCCAGGATCAATGGCAAGGCAGAAGAATTGAAAGTGGAGGGGAGCAGTGGAAGCATCTTTGATGGCTATGATTTTGTGACTTCTAATTGCAATGCAGAATCAAGCAGCGGAAGCATTGTAAGGGTGACCGTGAATAAGGAATTATCAGTGCATGCCAGCAGTGGTGGCAAGATCACCTATAAAGGAACTGGAATGATCAGGAATGTTCATACCAGCAGTGGTGGAAACGTATCCCGTAAAAGCTAATCCAAAAATAAAGTAGTCATGAAAAAAATAATACTGTCACTTGTAGTGTCGTTCGTATCCCTGGCCACAATGGCCCAGAAAGCAGTGATCTCTGATGCAAATGCCCAGGAGCGGAATGTAAAGGGATTTCATGGTATCAAAGTTTCCCATGCCATCGATGTATATATTTCGCAAGGCAATGAAGAAGGTGTTGCCGTGAGTGCAAAAACTGATGAGTATCGTGATTTGATCAGGACAGAAGTGCAGGATGGTATTTTGAAAATATGGTATGATGAAAGATCATGGAAGGGTGGAAATAAAAATCTTAAAGCTTATGTATCGGTTAAAGACCTTGATATGATCAATGCTTCGGGTGCCTGTGATATCACTGTCGCAGGATCGCTCAAAACCAAAGACCTTAAGCTTGTATTATCCGGTGCAAGTGATTTCAAGGGTACTGTGGAAGCCGAATTTATCAATGCAGATATCAATGGAGCATCTGATATTGTAATGAAAGGAAATGTTGCAGGCTTGAAAATAGAAGCAAGTGGAGCAAGCAGCTTTAAAGGCTTCGACCTTCAATCGGAGAAATGTGAAGTAAAAGCATCAGGCGCTTCCGACATAAATGTTACCGTTAACAAGGAGCTCAATGCTGAAGCATCCGGAGCAAGTGGTATCAATTACAAGGGCGGCGGTATGATCCGCGATATCAAAACCAGCGGTGCCAGCAGCGTATCAAGGAAATCATGATCCCAGGTTAAATAAAAAGTTTGTTTGTTGAATGAATCTTCCTGTTATTGATTTGCCGGGAAAGCCCAGGCTAAAAATAACGGGAAGTATTCTTTCCAGGATGGCCAGTCGTGCTGGCCATCTTTATTTTCAACCAGCACAATATCCTGGGCAGGAAATTTCCTGTAAGTCTTCAGCGCCTGTACAACATCACGGGTATCATCAACAGCGTCGGTAATGCCATCCTTGTCGCGGTCCGATGTTTCTTCTTTCCATCCGCTATAAAACCAGAATTGCTGGCCAGGCTGCTTGCGCGATGCTTTGATCTTTGCAAGCGTGATCCTGTTCTTATCATTATCATAACTACTATCGGTGGCATCTTTATCGCGCCACCAGAAGGAACCGGAAAAGATACCGGCTTTATCGATCTTAGCGGAATTGTTCCAGGCAACATCGAAGGCAGAAAGGCCGCCCAGTGAACAGCCAGCCATGGCAACGGTTTTAAAAGAGCGTACTTCTGATTTTTTTAGAATAAAAGGAATAAGTTCTTTTCCAACAAAAGAACTGTAATTGTCAGCCTTATTTCCCCTTCCCTCAAAATCCGGTTTGTTGCTGATGCCATATTCCTGCATCCTATCGCCGGTATGAATACCTACCACGATCAACGGCCCGATGCTTCCTTTTTGCTGTAGGCTGTCGATCACTTTTGAAACGTCGAGCTTTTCCATTTCATTTCCATCATTCAGCAACAGGAGATTCCATTGGTCCTTTGGACCTTTGAGATTATTGTTCACAATGGTCAGTTGAACCTTTCTCTGCAAGTGGCGTGAATAAAGTTCATCCTGCCGGGTATGCGAGGAAGAGGAGCAGGAAACCATGGAAGTTAGCAAGAGGGCAAGGGCGATATATTTCATGCGATGAAAATAATAAAATGTAAAAAAAGAAAAACAATTTTGGATGGTATGGTATAAAGAGCTTACATTTGCAACCCACATCGCGAAGTAGAGCAGCGGTAGCTCGTCGGGCTCATAACCCGAAGGTCGGGAGTTCGATCCTCCCCTTCGCAACAACAAGGCTCGAAAGAGCCTTTTTTTATTTATGTAACTTTGTGCCGCCCCTGGCGGGCAACATTGAGAAATGAAATCAGGATTTGTAAGCATCTTTGGCCGACCGAATGCGGGTAAAAGCACCCTTCTCAACGCTCTGATGGGTGAGAAGCTCGCTATTGTATCACCAAAAGTGCAAACGACCCGCCACAGGATCAAGGGCATTCTCACCGGTGATGATTACCAGGTGATCATTTCCGATACCCCTGGTATTATCGAGCCCAAATATAAACTCCACGAGAAAATGATGATGGCTGTCAGGTCTGCGCTGGAAGATGCAGATCTTGCCTTGTTCATTGTGGATGTAAATGAAAAATACGAGGAGCTTGATGAGCTGTTCAGTTCACTCAGGCTTAAAGCTCCTTCACTGGTGGTGATCAATAAAATTGATTCTGCAAGCAAGGAGAAGGTTGAACAGGCCATTGCTTTTTTTTCTTCCAAAAAATATTGCCGGAAAGTTGTTACCATTTCTGCGTTAAATGGCCTGCATGTGCAACAGTTGCTGGAAGAGATCATTGGTATGATGCCAGAAGGAATGCCTTTCTTCGAAGGAGATGAGATATCTGATCTCCCTACAAAATTCTTTGTGGCTGAACTGATCCGTGAAAAAATATTCCAGATTTATAAGGAAGAGATTCCCTACCATACCACCGTTGCGGTAAATGAATTCAAGGAAAAATCAACGCTTATCAAGATCAGTGCTGATATCATTGTGCAACGGGATACACAGAAAGGGATATTGCTTGGCGGCGGGGGAAAAATGATCAAGATGCTGGGATCGGAAGCAAGGAAGGAAATAGAATCCTTTCTTGGGCAAAAGGTTTTCCTGGAATTGTTTGTAAAAGTTCGCCCTAAATGGCGCGATAATGATACCATGCTAAAGGAATATGGATATCATTAATCCTTGATGCAGGTTTATAGAATGAATTGAAAAATTGAAATTGATATGTCGGGTTTTACAGTAGCCATCGTTGGGCGCCCTAATGTGGGAAAAAGTACATTCTTCAATCGTTTGCTCGAGCAGCGAAAAGCGATCGTGGATAATATCAGTGGGGTAACCCGCGACAGGCAGTATGGTGTGGCCGACTGGAACGGGAAAAGCTTTAACGTGATTGATACGGGTGGATTTGTTCCACAAAGTGAAGATGTATTTGA
>JAEWIW010000048.1 GCA_023386855.1 Bacteroidota bacterium
GATCATCAGCGTTCCAATAAATGTTCCCACCACGGTAAGCATGGTGATATAGGAGGTTTTACCCCCGCTGCGCTGTTCTTCCCAATATTTCAGGAATCGTTTTTCTTTTGAACTTAACAAGGCAAAAATTTGATATTATTCTGCAACGATCTTTTTAACCGTTTCCATGATCTCTTCCGCATTGGGCTTACTGAAATAATCCCCATCACTACCATAGGCCGGGCGGTGTGCTTTGGCAGAAAGCGTGCGTGGCGTGGCATCCAGCCATTTATACCCACCCTGCTTTTCCATTACAATATTGTACATATAGGCAGTAGCCCCTCCGGGTACATCCTCATCGACAAACAATATCCTGCTGGTCTTTTTTAAAGATTCCAGGATGCGGTGTTCCCTGTCAAAAGGAAGCAGTGTTTGCACATCAATGACTTCGCAGCTGATATTTTGTGCCTGCAATCGTGCTGCTGCTTCTTCCACTATACGTAATGTGGATCCATAAGAAACAATAGTGATATCATTCCCTTCCCTGATCACTTCTGGCATACCCAGTGCAACACGATATCCCAGCAGGTCGTTGGGTAATTTTTCTTTCAGCCTGTATCCATTGAGCGATTCCACTACGATAGCAGGATCATTTCCTTCCAGTAATGTATTGTACATACCTGCAGCCTGCACCATGTTTCGTGGAACACAAACAAACAAACCTCTTAAGGAATGAATCATGAGTCCCATGGGAGAACCACTGTGCCAGATGCCTTCAAGGCGGTGACCACGGGTCCTGATAATTAAAGGACAACTTTGTCTTCCTTTTGTTCTCCAGTGAAGTGTTGCGGCATCATCACTCAGTGGTTCAAGACCGTATAAAAGATAGTCGATATACTGTATCTCTGCGATCGGCCGTAGGCCACGCATGGCAAGGCCTATAGCCTGACCGATAATGGTCAGTTCCCTGATGCCTGTATCAAAAATGCGGTAATTACCATACTTGCTCTGAAGGCCGGCAAGCCCCTGGTTAACATCTCCAATCTTACCCACATCTTCACCAAAGGCAACCACTTTTTTATTGCTGGCAAACAATTCATCAAAATATTTGTTGAGCACCTCGTACCCATTGATCACCGGTGCATCATGGCTGAACTTGAGTGAGGTTGATGAAACTTTTAAAGCACTTTTAGCGCCCTGCTGGTAAAGAAAATCACTGTATAATTCATCGCCTTCCCTTTTCCATTCTTCATACAGCTGCCTGAATTCTTCTGCCTGCATGGCATCGCCTGATAGTTCAAGTACGGAATGCATGTGCTTAAGAATATCTCTTCTTGAAGGCTCGCGGCTTGCTGAAAGCTCGCTTATAGCAGGCTCCAGGCCGGCAATACCTGCATCAAGCAATGACCTGGTCATATCGAGTACCTGCTGCTGGCGTTCCTTCATGGGCTTAAGGTAATTTTCCCAGGCATTATTCCGGCTCTGCTTCACTACTTCTTTTGCTCCTGCTTCAATTTCATTGATCTCATCTTCAGAGGCAAGAGCATTGGATAAGATCCATTCGCGCATTTTTTTGTTTCCATCCCATTCCCTCTCCCACTCAAGCCTTTCCGGCTCTTTATAACGCTCATGGCTACCCGAAGTTGAATGACCCTGGGGCTGCGTTACCTCTTCAACATGAAAGATCGCAGGCACATGCGTTTCTCTAATGCGTGCAATGCCTTCTTCAAACACTTCACACATTCCCGCATAATCCCAGGCTTTCACTTTATAAATATTTAATCCATTGGTACCCTCTTTTTTTTGCATGCCCTTTAATGCTTCAGAAATGGAAGCCTTGGTAGTCTGGAATTTTTTTGGAACAGAAATACCATATCCATCATCCCAAATAAAGATGGCAAGAGGAATCTGCATTACACCGGCTGCATTAACGGTTTCCCAGAAATGTCCTTCAGAAGTGGAGGCATCGCCGATAGTACAAAAGCAAATCTCGTTTCCCTGCTGGCTAAGATGAGTAAGATCATGGAGTTCGCGGTTATGCCTGAACAGTTTTGAAGCCAGCCCCAGGCCAATAGAGCGGGGCATTTGCCCGGCTGTTGGAGCCAGTCCTGCTGCGATATTCTTTTGCTGTGTCAGCTCTGCCCATTCACCATTAGGCTGAACAAGCCTGGTGGCAAAATGAGAATTCATTTGTCGTCCACCACTATGAGGTTCATTGGCTGTATCGGGATCAGCATATAACTGGGCAAAAAATTCTTCTGCGGTAGCCTGCCCTGTGGCAAATGCCAGGGTCTGGTCGCGGTAATATCCTGAAAGAAAATCCCCGGGTTTGAAGAACTTAGCCGCGCAAACCTGCGCCAGCTCTTTACCATCGCCGAAGATGCCAAACTTGGCTTTACCGGTCAATACTTCCTTCCGGCCCAGCAAGCTGGCTTCCCGACTAAGGCAGCAAAGCCTGTAGTCGTTCATTACTTCGTCGCGGAAGCGATCAAATGAAAGCTTTTCATCCAATATGGCAGGGTTGTTCGCGATTTCCATGCAGCAAACCTACAGGAAATTTCATAAAATCCTAAACAGGGTAACAGCTGTTCCTGTGGAAAACCATGGCTGTTAAAATTTGAAAGCTGTTTAAAATATTGAGGATGATAAATCGTTTTGGAATAATTTTGATCAACCTGAATTATCATAACGATATGAAATCAATTTTTTCACTGCTGGTCCTGGCGCTTTCAATCTGCAGCATAGCCAATGCGCAAAGCAATGCTGTGCCGGAGGGGAAGGCTATTTCTTTCAGCGAAGCTGAATTTGATTTTGGTAAGATCGTACAGGGTAAACCGGTGATCCACCTTTTTGAATGGAAGAATAATAGTGATCAGCCGGTAACCATTACTGATGTATTGGCTTCCTGCGGATGTACCACACCGGAATGGGAAAAAAAGGAAATTGCCCCCGGGCAATCTTCAATTATTAAAATCGGGTATAATGCTGAAGGCGAAGGTGTATTCCAGAAAACCATTTTGGTAAAAGCGGGTAATGAACAGAAGACCCTGGTGATCAAGGGAAATGTTTATCCTGTTCCCGCAACCTCCGCGCCATTAAATCCATCTATCGCTTTGTTCAAACAACTCAATTAAAGAATATGAAAAGAATGCTACTGGCTTTCGCCGCGATCCTTATGTCTGCTACCATGTTTGCCCAGGCACCTGCTGCCAAGGCAGAACCTGCCGTAATCAAGTTCAAGGAATTGTCGTACAATTTCGGGAAGATCAAGCAGGGTGTTCCGGTAACACATGATTTCGAGTTTTCAAATGTTACTGATAAGCCTGTAACCATTGAAACAGCTTCTGCATCCTGTGGTTGTACCACTCCTAAATGGCCAGAACCTCCAGTGGCAAAAGGAAAAACCAATAAGATCACAGCAGGTTTTAATGCTGCAGCCCCCGGCCCTTTCAATAAAAGCATCTATGTAAAAGTTGCTGGTGTTGAACAGCCTATTGAATTGAAGATTACCGGTGAGGTTGTATCTGCTGAAGAATTTGGAAAAACTAAGAAAGGCTAAGTATACTAATAGTTTAATGAATTTTTGCCCGGTCTTATCCTTCAACGGATGACCGGGCTTTTTTAATTCATATTTGTCATCATTTCAATATGTCTGATTCCATATATTTGGCGCATGTTACAAATAAGCCAGCGCGGACAGCAAATGCCAGCTTCACCCATCAGGAAACTGGTACCCTATGCAGAACAGGCCAAGAAAAAAGGGACCAAAGTTTACCATTTAAATATTGGCCAGCCAGATATTGAAACGCCCAAAGCCATTCTTGATGCAGTAAAAAATACTCCCATTAAAGTGCTGGAATATAGCCATAGTGCAGGAAATGAGAGTTACCGCAAAAGACTTTCAGCCTATTATCATTCCGCGGGCATTGAAGTAAGTCCTGAACAGATCATCATCACTACCGGTGGCTCCGAAGCCATTTCATTTGGTTTTTTCAGCTGCTTCGATGCAGGTGATGAAGTGATCATACCCGAACCTTTTTATGCCAACTATACCGGTTTTGCCGTTGCGGCCAATGTGGTGGTGAAGCCTGTCACTTCTTCTATAAAAGAAAAATTCGCGCTTCCTTCCATTGCTGAATTTGAAAAGCTGATCACTCCACGCACCAGGGCGATCATCATATGCAATCCTAATAATCCAACCGGGTATCTTTATTCCCGTGAAGAAATGGAACAGTTGAAGGAATTGGTGATCCGTCATGAACTGTTTCTTTTTTCTGATGAAGCTTACCGTGAATTCTGTTATGAAGGCGAACATTTCAGTGCCATGAACCTTAAAGGTGCTGAACAGAACGTTGTACTTATGGATACCATTTCCAAAAGGTATAGCGCCTGTGGAGGACGAATCGGGGCCCTGGTTACCCGTAACCAGCAGGTACTCGATGCCGTAATGAAATTTGCGCAGGCAAGGCTGAGTCCTCCCTCCTTTGCCCAGATACTGGGAGAAGCGGCAACTTACCTGCCGGCTGATTATTTTGATGAAACCAAGGCAGAATACCTTTCAAGAAGAAATTTACTGGTAGAAAAGCTCAACCGGATGGAAGGCGTGTATTGTCCTACCCCCGGAGGCGCATTCTATGCTATCGCTTCCCTGCCTATTGATGATTCAGATAAATTCTGCCAATGGCTGCTGGAATCATTTTCCCATCAAGAGGAGACCGTTATGCTTGCTCCTGCAACTGGTTTTTACCAAACACCAGGGTTAGGAAAACAGGAAGTCAGGATTGCTTATGTATTGAACAGGGAAGATCTTTCCCGTGCAATGGACCTGCTTGAAATTGCCTTAAAGCAATACCCTGGCAGAACCGTTCAGCCCAAATAATTTAAGCAACAGGAAAGCATTTTTACCTGGAAGCTGAATCTTCCCGGGAATCATTTCCGGGCTTTACTTCACTGATATCTTTCGAGGTGCTGTCGACCTGGGAATTGGTTTCCTTATTTCCCGGGTCACCATCGGGTGTGCGGGGAAATTCGGGCTCAATAAATTCTTCCTGGTTTTTATATTGTTTATCCTCAGGTTTCAATTTAGGATAAGCCCTGCTGCTATCTTGTTTTTTCTCTTCCATAAATTTTTTATTAATTCCTGTAAAAGATATGCCATAAACAAGGGCTGCCAGGGAAGCATTAACAGAATAGTTTTATATTAGTTTATAAAACCTTTCCTTTGATCCCATCGATAAATCCATATAAAAAAAACACCGTTTTTGAGCAGCTTCCGCGCTATGCAGCAT
>JAEWIW010000065.1 GCA_023386855.1 Bacteroidota bacterium
GCTTTCTTTTCCCCAGGTTCCCAATCTTAAAAGGAATATCATCCCTCGGGCAGGTTTTCTGCCGGTGCGCCTTCCAATGTTTTTTTAATTCAAATTTCTTTTTCCATTCCAGGAACTCGAAACTATATATTCTGGCCTGTTCAATCAGTTGACGAAGTTTAGCTGGAGGAAGAGCTCCAACAGTACTTAGCGGATGAATCCTTAACCGGAACAACACTTCGTTCTTAATGATATTACCCACACCTGAAAAGATATCCTGGTCGAGAAGGGCATCACATGCATATGTATCGGGATGCTGACCCAGTTTTTTCCTTGCTGCTTTAGGATCCCACTCATCGCTCATTACATCTGCAGTCCAATCATAGTTTTCACCAGGATCGCCTTCTTCCAGCCTTATGGCCGCTGCATAAAAATTCAGCTCCCCGCTTCGAAACTTCAGGTGTAAACGGGGCTTGCTTTCTTTTGTTTCATTAATCCGGTAAGTGCCAAAAAGCAGGAAATGAATGCGGATATAAAACCCTTTGAAGCAGATCAGGAAATGCTTGCCCCAGGTTTTGAAATCAATTACTTTATGATGTAATAACCTGTCAAGATCAATCTTACTGTTACCACTTACTTCAAGGATCTTCTTTCCTTTAAACGATTGTACTTCTTCCTTTAAAATAACAAGGGACGGTCCTTCAGGCATTTGTTTTTTGTTGTGAACATCAAAACCAATGCCCGGGCCATCCCTTGCCGATCATTCATTATCCTAACAGAAGCTAATGCGAAAACTAATTCTTTGGATTGTTCTTCGATGGAGCACATGTCCAGTTGATCTGGTGACGCTCATAGGAATCATCATTTGGACTGGAAGCCACTTCATAACTCACCAGGTTTCCTGCACCATCCAGCACATGGTTTTTATAGTACACATCATGTGCTTCATATCCTTCTTCCCAAACCACTTTTGTATGGGTTCTCAGGTTTACAGGCTTCAATCCTGGCAGCCATCCAAGGTATTCGGCAAGCGTAAAAGTATTTTTGCTGAAGCCTCTTGGCTCATCAAAATATAACTGGCCATTTGCTTTTGCTGAATTCTGGTATTGATATTCAACATAACCCATATCGGTTCCATTGAAAGGTTGTTCCTGGATGCGGGTAATATTGCCATTTCTATCATACCTGAAATTGCTGACCAGCTCACTTCCCATGAAGTCGATCTTCATCACAGACAGCTTTCCATCGCGGTATTCAAATTTGGTAGGTAGATAATTTTCATTGGGTGCATTTCCCGGCACGATGGATTTCAGTAAACCTTTCTTGTCAAAGTTTGCAATCAAAATGGTATCAGAAGGTGCAGAGGAAGAAGTGAACGCTACGCGGTTATTCTGCCAGTGCAGGTCCATTTCAAGATATTCCTGGACTGTTATGGAATACACCCCCGCCTTAATATGATTCACCCTGCTGCTTGCAGGATCAACGGTTTTTTGAAAGGTCAGGTAATTCGCTGAAGGATCTGAAAGGTTTGTAGTGTTATAAGCAATAGCCTCACATTCTTTAGCAGTATGCTTTAACGATTTAGCCAGTACATCATCTTCGGGTTCATTTAATTGGCCAACTTTTGAGCAGGAGGAAAAAACCAGCACGGCACCTGCCAGTGCAAGGGTGGAAAAACTGATCTTGTTCATAAAAATGGTTTAGAGGTAAGACAATTAGTTTTCATTACTTACCGGTGAAAAAAATAGTAAACAGCTACAGCTTTAAACCGGAAATTGTATACTTCTAACAGCCATATTGCAAAGGGTATGCCTTTGGAAAATTGGGGAATTTCTACAGATCAGTGGCCTTTAAAATGTTATGAGCGAGTTCCTTTTTGTTGAATATATTCCAAATAAAAGATACGCATGAAAATCACTACCTGCAATGATTTCATGCGTATTCCTTAATGATTTTTTATCTTAAAAATTTAATCCGAAAGATTCCTCAGCGATCACATCTTTCCATTGTTCAATTACTTTTTTATAAGCTTTTCCCACAGGCATGATCTGCCTGTTTAAATCAAAGAGTCCCAGTTCATTAATTCTTCCTGCATCCTCCCTTAAGGCAGAATCCCAATCCACCTGATGCAGCAAACTATACCATGTGAATCCAAGTATGGGCACGCCATCTTTTTTGAGTCTTTGCACATTCGCCCATTCCTTATAAAACCATTGTACACAATTGGGCATCACGATATTGGTTTCAGTATGCATGATGGGCAGGCGATACCTCGAATAATATTGATGGGTGATCACGTAATAACCAAACACTTCACCCGATGCCGATGTGCTTCCATCCGGGTGCACAAGGTGTTCGTTAGTGAAATAATAATCATTACCCATGATACAGCGCGCTTTCACCTGGTTGTCTTCAAACCAGTGATATTCTTCCCTTGTCATACCGTTATCCAGCAGGTATTCATACATGGTCACCGTTAATGGGTAACCATAGGTAAGGTCGAGCGAAAGAAATCTTTTTTCATTGTAGAATTCCGCCATCTTCTGCGCCTCGGGCTTTACCGGGTGAAAGTATTCGGAAGATTCACTCTGGATAAAGATAGCATTGGGCTGCACTTTCAGGATCTCGTGCATAGCCAGAACATTGGCCTTGCACAGGTGTTTCAGTGCAGTAACAAATGATCTGTCGGAACTGAGCCTTTCATTCCACCATCCATACTGCGCGGAGAAAGTGGCGGCAATAAAGATTTCATTAATGGGGGTATAATAAATAATATCCGGGAAGCGCCTTGCAAAAGCGCCGGCATATTCAGCGAAATATTCAGGAAATTCAGGGTTTTGAAAATTGCCCAACCAGTCGGGTACGCCGAAATGACAAAGATCAACGATCGGGATAATGCGCAATTCCCTCATTTTATTGAAGGTCTTATCGGTGAATTCCCAATCGTATTTACCTGGTCCTAAATGAGTTTTATAATAAGGTGGTCCATAACGTAGGTGATCAATACCAATGGAAGTAACCAGTTCCAGGTCGCGCTCCCAGTTTTCATAGTGCCCGGTTTTTTCCATTTCATCAACCCTCTTGGTAGTTCCGTCGGGCAACTGTATGGTAGGATAGCTATTCTCGATTCCCGTTGTGAACATGAAGTGGTGTGTAAACATCAGCAGCATTTTGTAAGAAAAAACAGGGAGAATGCATCTCCCTGTGTGTAATCGAATCCACAAGTATATGGTGTGCAATGGTGCGTTGAGGCTTGATAGCGCTAAAGCCCATGCGCATCACTGTATTTCATGACCAGGCCCTTGGCCAGGATCAGGTCGCCTTATCTCTTGTGGTACGGATCAGGCTGATGCCGGCAAAGAAAAAAATTGCCCCGAGAACGCCATAAATAACGATCTCTTTAATATCCTTTGTACCACCGGCATTCATGAAGTTCATTGCTGCAAGGATCAATCCTACGATTCCAAGCACGGATAATATTATCCCCATCACTCTTTTTTCCATGGTGATTGTTTTGGTGAGAAAGTGCAATTCATATTCCAGCCATTCCAATGGCCAGTTATTGTATTTTTGCCGCTATGCAAATGATCCTGGATGCCATTCGTGAACTGTTCTCGCAATACAGTAATGCTGATGAGCTTACCATCGAAAAACTGCCGCAAAGCGGGAGCGACCGCACTTATTTCCGCATTTATTCCGGCAATCAGCATTTCATTGCCACTTATGGGAAGAATATTCGCGAGAATGACACTTTTATTTATTTCAGCAGTCATTTCCGCAAAGCCGGATCCCCAGTTCCCGAGATCCTGGCAGTAAGTGATGATCATGACTGTTACCTGCAGGAAGACCTGGGTACCAGTTCTTTGCTCGACCTGCTGGTGCAGAAAGGGTATAATGATGAAATGTACGGGCTCTTCAGGCAAAGTCTGAAAAAGCTGGCCCATATGCAGATCAGGGGAGATGAGGATCTTGATTATGAACAGTGTATTACAAGTCGTGAGTTTGGCAAACAGGCCATCATGAGCGACCTGCTTTATTTCAAGTATTATTTCCTGGATACGCTGCAGATCCCTTATGATAAGGAAGTGCTGCTGGATGATTTTGATGCGCTATCCACCTACCTTTCAAGGGTTGATCACAAATATTTCATGTTCCGCGATTTCCAGAGCCGTAATATCATGGTAAAGGATGGGATGGTGCATTTTATTGACTACCAGGGAGGAATGAAAGGGGCTTTGCAATATGACGTGGCTTCACTGCTCTGGCAGGCCAAGGCCGAGTTGCCCGATGAATGGAAAACTAATTTACTTGGCCATTACCTCGATGATGTGGAAGTGCTGTTGGATGAAAAGGTTGATCGAACAAGGTTTACCAGCCAGTACAATGGGTATGTTTTGATCCGTATGCTCCAGGTACTGGGTGCTTATGGTTTCAGGGGATTATTTGAAAGGAAGGCGCATTTTCTTTCCTCCATACCATTAGGACTGAAAAACCTTAAATGGTTTGTTCAGCATAAACATATTGGTATCGCGCTGCCTGAATTCGAGCGCATACTTTCTATCGTTGTATCTGATGAGATACTGCAAAAATTTGAAACCATTAAGGCCGATGAATCAACACCATTGGTGGTGCAGATCAACAGCTTTTCATACAAGAAAGGATTGCCAGTGGATGAATCAGGAAATGGGGGAGGGTTCGTGTTTGACTGCCGGGGCCTGCTCAACCCGGGAAGGTTTACGGAATATAAAACAGTAACGGGAAGGGATAAATCGGTCATTGATTTTCTTGAGCAACGCACCAGGATAAATGAATTCCTGAATAATGTGTTCAACATCGTGGACATCTCGGTTGAAGACTATATCCGGCGCGGCTTCCAGAACCTCCAGGTTAGCTTCGGCTGCACGGGAGGACAGCATCGCAGTGTATATGCCGCTGATGCGCTGGCCAGGCATCTAAAAAATAAATTCAGGGTGAAGATCCAGCTTAATCATATTGAGCAGGAATCAAAAAACTGGATCAATAAAATTTAAAACTCCGCTGCTAATGTATTACCTGGTATACGGTTTTTTATACCTGCTCTCCCTTTTGCCCATGGGCATATTGTATCTTCTTTCCGACGGAGTGTACTTTTTGATCTACCATGTTTTTGGTTATAGAAAAAAAGTGGTGGAAGGCAATCTTCGCATAGCATTTCCTGAAAAATCTTCACAGGAAATCATTGCTATTTCAAAGCGCTTCTATAAAAACTTCGTAGATAATTTTATCGAAACACTTAAGCTGGTATCTGCGGGGGAAGATTTTATTTTAAGCCGGTTCAAAGTGGCGGAAACTGATGTGCTTCCTGCACTGCATGCAAAGGGAAAGCGTTGCCAGATCCATCTTGGTCATAATTTCAACTGGGAGCTTGGTGGAGTTGCCTTTCCATTACTGACAAACTACCAGTTGCTGGTGGTGTATATGCCATTGAAGAGTAAAGTATTTGAGCGCATCATGAAAAAAATCCGCAGCAAAACAGGAGCGGTATTATTGCCAGCAACGAATATGCGTGAAGTCATGATGCCTTACCGCGACCATCAATACCTGCTGGCACTGGTGGCCGACCAGGTACCCGGGAAT
>JAEWIW010000124.1 GCA_023386855.1 Bacteroidota bacterium
GATCATACGGCTGCGTGAGAAAGCGATATAGGTGATTCCTGGTTTGCCCATCACAAGTTTTTGTTTATATCCACCAGCCGGAATCCAGCCTTTTATTTGCTGCACCGGCGTGAGGTCGATAGTGATAACACCCGCGCCTATATTTTTCAATAACAATTCTCCCTTTGCATTGGTTTCCACCAGCTGTCCTTCGATCATAACCCTTTCCCCCGACACTGTTTCTTCATCATGGTCTTTTACCCTGTTGTTATTTTTATCCAGGAATAAAACCAGCATCCCTTTTTTTGATTGCTTATTAGGGATCACCGGTACACTTAACTGCTTGCGTACCGCTACCTGGAAAATTGGCGTCATATTTCCGGTGAAGTCGTGCTGCGCATTCAGGGAAACGCTCATCCCGCCTTGCTTTGCATCGTACTGCAATCCATGGTAAGCCTGGAAAAGATCCTGCTGCATCATGCCGGGAGCCGAATAGTAATTGAGTTGTGCCCTGTACTGGAGATGCAATTTTTCCAAACGGATATCTGCATAGGGCGATAACTGTATCCTTCTTTCCTGCTTTTGTCCCTGCAGGTAATTCTTAACTTCATAATAATAGAATGGTCCTTCTTCAAACCTTGCATGCATACCCACATGCCTCGATTGTACACTCAATACATGGTTATGGATAATGACTGGTTCCTGCACACCCGTGTATAATTTCCCGGCATTGGAATACATCGACATAGACCAACGATCACTGATCTGCCAGTTCATGTTGACCGTCAGCTTATAGAGGTCAGCATTAATAGCGACAGTATTTTCCTGCTTTTGTCTTAATATACCAGGTGAGAAGGCAAGGCTGAAATTTTTCTGCTGCACACCAAAGCGCCATCCCCATTCGGTATTATCCATGGTAAGCATTTCATTGAGCAGGGTATCCCTGAATTGAACAACCCTTCTTGTATTGACTTCCATATAAGGGCCGGTGTAAACAGCCCCGCCGGTATACCTGAGCTCATGTTGCTGCAATTGGGATCCTTTATTGAACCCCGGGAAATTTTTTGGATACAGGCTGATAGTGGAATTGAACATCCAGTGCTTTGATCTTGTATGAAATTCATATCCTGCCTGGAAGCCCGATACCAGCGTATCTATTTTATTATGATGAATATTTTCTGCTCCATAACCTGCCTGCAATTGAAAGCTGGTCTGCCTTCCGGGCTCCCATTGAATGCTGCTGAGATGAAGGTAACTGTCCTGCCGCTGCTCCCTGTCGAGCATCACCATGCTGTTTCCTTTCCAGGTGATGTTCTTTCCTGCTTTTAATTCCTGCCTTGCTTCAAATAATGACTGGTCATTATTTCGGCTATTCATGGCCGTTAGTTGCCATTTGGAGGCCGGTTTATCCATATTCAATCTTAACCCGTTACCATCCATCAGGAACTGGTTATAATCCATGATGGTTCCTGCTGTTAGCGATAGATTGCCATGACGGTATTGTGCCGTTGCCTGGTAAGTGTTGACAGCATACCCATCATAGAAGTTATTGGTCCTGATATTAAGGTTCAATACATCGGTTTCATTTACCCGTACAGATCCTTGCAATCCCGCCATGAAGAAGGGCTGCGAAGTTCCCATATTCATTACCTGTGCTTCCATGGTCAATGGCATGGAATGCCATGCACTGTTCGTTCCATTGTATTCGGATCCCATCCTAAGCATTAACTGCCTTAGCATTTTCTGTTCACCATTGCCAGACTGGATGAAGACCAAAACCTCAATGGGTTTTGCGCCTAAAGCCATCAATGCCTTTGCATCGACCGGTACTGGGATAAGATGGGTTTGTCCTGGTTCAAGACTGATTGATGGGAGGGTAGCAGGAACAATTCCGTTTACCCCGGATTCAATGCGGAAGCTATAGTTGCCTATTGTGTTGCCGGTATTTTCAACCTGGAAGCTGAACTGGCTGGCCATAGCATGTTCATCAAAATAAATATTTGGCTGCACCAGTCTTGCTTTCCAGTTGGTAACAGGCCTGTTCTGCAGGTAAAATGATTTTTGAACAAAATAACCCTGGTTTGGAATTGTCAGTTTTAAACTTATTTCCTGCCATGATAACAACTGGGTATTTTTTACTGTAAACCGGAAGGGGATAATGCGTGATTCACCAGCCTGTAAGCTGATCGCCTGTTGTGCCTGGCTAAGAAGATTTAACTGCTGCAGGCCATCGAGTTCAAGAAGAAAGCTAACCGTTTTCCTGCTTTGATTTTCAATTCTTACATGGTTGAACTGGAACATTCCTTCTTCAGCCTGCATGGAATCTTTCAGGAAGAAAATGCCCAGTGGCTGCTGGTCCTGCGCTTTGGCCGGGATAGTGATCAGCATGAAGGCTATCACCAGGCTGCAAATAAAAAGGGAATATGGGCGAATTGTTTTCAAGGAAGGGTTGGATACAAATTCAAAACTTTAGAAAGAGAACTCAGGCAGATGATTATTTCATTTGGGAATGCCTTAAAAAGTAACCGGTCCATCTCCGCTTGTTGCGGGGGCGGACCGGTACCCCGAAAGTAAAACTGAATAAGGTGTTTATTATTGTTGAGTTGCAGTGTAAACCACGCTTAAAGTATAGGTTCCTTCATCATAGTTGTAAGAAGGATTTGCATTGTAGTCTACAGTGAAGTCGTTGTTACCTCTTGCACCTGATGTGAAGC
>JAEWIW010000148.1 GCA_023386855.1 Bacteroidota bacterium
CGGAAGAACCTGAAGTTCCTGCCCACGTAATGGACATGCCACCAGTTGAAGAAGAGATCATTCCGCCACTCCCTGCAGAACGATTTGTAGCGCCACCGAAGAAAGAGCCGGGCGACCTTGAACTCGAGATCAAGCCTGCGGTGGATGAAAACGCTGAAGATGAGGCTGATGATGAAGCCGTGGTAAAGAAGGCAGAGCTTGAACCCTATGAGCCTACGCTTGACCTTCGGAACTATAAATACCCCAGCCTGGATATCCTGGAAACCCATGGAAGTGAAAAGATCGTTCATGACCCCACTGAGCTGGAAGCCCATAAAAAGCAGATCCTGGATACCCTCAAGAACTATGATATCACGATCCAGAAGATCAGTGCAACGGTTGGTCCAACGGTTACTTTATATGAAATTGTACCTGCCGCCGGAGTAAGAATATCAAGGATCAAAAACCTTGAAGATGATATCGCCCTGAGCCTTGCTGCCCTTGGAATCCGTATTATCGCGCCTATCCCTGGAAAGGGAACCATTGGTATTGAAGTTCCGAATGTGAAGAAGACAGTAGTAAGTATGAAAACCCTGCTTCAGTCGGAAAAATTTCAGAATAATAATTTCAGTCTTCCAATAGCCATCGGCAAAAAAATCGACAATGAGAATTTCATTGTTGACCTCGCCACCATGCCACACCTGCTGATGGCAGGTGCCACAGGGCAGGGTAAATCGGTAGGACTGAATGCCATATTGGTAAGCCTGTTATATAAAAAGCATCCATCCCAATTAAAACTGGTACTGGTGGATCCCAAGAAAGTGGAATTAAGCCTGTATCGTACCATTGAAAAGCATTTTCTTGCCAAATTACCAGGGGAAGATGAGGCTATAATTACGGATACCAAGAAAGTTATCAATACCCTTAATGCTCTTTGCATTGAAATGGATAACCGCTACGACCTGTTAAAAGAAGCGGGATCCCGGAATATCAAGGAATACAATGAAAAATTCATCAAGAGAAGGCTGAACCCTGAAAAGGGGCACCAGTTCCTTCCCTTTATCGTGCTGGTCGTTGATGAATTTGCCGACCTTATCATGACGGCCGGCAAGGAAGTGGAGATGCCCATTGCCAGGCTGGCGCAGCTTGCGCGCGCCGTTGGTATCCACCTTATCATTGCTACCCAGCGACCATCTGTAAACATCATTACAGGTACGATTAAAGCGAATTTTCCTGCCCGTATTGCTTTTAAAGTTTCATCCAAAATCGACAGCCGTACGATCCTGGATACTGGAGGGGCCGAGCAGTTGATTGGTAAAGGAGACATGTTAATTTCCTATAACGGGGAACTCACCAGGTTACAATGTGCTTTCGTGGATACCCCCGAGGTGGAAGAAGTTTGTGATTTCATCGGGGAACAAAGAGGTTACCCCCAAGCCTTTTTACTGCCGGAATACGTAGATGAGAAAGACCTTGACGGAAGGGATTTCGATTTGGGCGACAGGGATACATTATTTGAAGAAGCCGCCCGCATCATTGTTCAAAACCAGGTAGGTTCAACATCACTGCTGCAAAGGCGGATGAAGCTGGGGTATAACAGGGCAGGCCGACTGATGGACCAGCTGGAAGCCGCCGGGGTGGTGGGCCAGAGCCAGGGTAGCAAGGCCCGGGAGGTACTGATTAAAACAGAAGTTGAACTGGAACAGCACCTGCAGATGCTTGGTTAGATATTTGTTAATGTAATGACAAGGGTAAACGTCGGGAACTTGCGACAAGTCTATTGTTCGCCGTTCGTTTATCTTTGCGGCTCTTATTATAAAAACAGTATTATGAAGAAACTGATATTGGGTTTGAGTTTTATGGTTTTGGCTTTTGCTGGAATGGCGCAGGGCAATGATCCTGCAGCAAAAAAGGTACTTGATGCAGTAAGCAATAAGTTTAAAAGTTTTAAAGGTGTGCAATCCACTTTCACCTTAAAAATTGAGGATGGTAAAGGCAAAGTGCAGGGGATAAAAAAAGGAACTGTTTATATGAAGGGTCCAAAATACCGGGTGAATATTACCGGGCAGGATATTTTCTGCGATGGTAAAACCATCTGGACCTACGATAAAGCTTCCAATGAAGTTACCATCACTGCACTTGATCCATCAGGAACCTCCATCACCCCTCAGAAACTTTTTACCAATTTCTACGATAAGGATTTCCTGTACAAAATGAACGGCGAAAAAAGAGAAGGAAATAAAGTTCTCCAGGAAATAGAAATGACGCCAACCGATAAAACCAAGGCCTTTCATAAAGTGTATTTACTGGTTGATAAAAAAACACAGACCATCTACAGTACAAGGGTGCTTGAAAAAAACGGCAACAAGTATAGCTATACAGTAAACACCATGAATGGTAATGCACCATTGACCGATGCTACTTTCGTTTTTGACAAGAGTAAGTTTCCCGGTGTTGAAGAAGTTGATCTCCGGTAAGATCGGTTAATGCGATTAAAAGGGGCCAAATTTCATAAAAACATTTCATCTGTAACACATAAGTCGGGATGCTGACAAGGAACAAAGTTCAGTATCCCGGTTATTGTTTTTCATTTCCGTAGGTTCCCCACCTGAAGGCATCAGAATTAAAACCGCAAAGATCCAGTACGCGATCGGTTACTGTAGAGGCAATTTCCTCGAGGGTTTGTGGTTTGCTGTAAAATGATGGTGTTGCAGGGCAGATAATACCACCTGCAACGGTTACGGTTTCCATGTTCCGGATATGCACCAGGTTATATGGAGTTTCCCTCACAAGACAAACCAGCTTTCTTCTTTCTTTCAGGATTACATCAGCAGCCCTCGAAATAAGGTCGTTGGATATTCCCGAAGCTATACGCCCAAGAGTCCCCATGGAGCAGGGTGCGATGATCATGGTATCGAATTGCCCCGATCCTGATGCAAAAGGTGCCATAAAATCGTTGGTTTCATAAATCCTGGCCGGGTAATCGAGATAATCGGGGTGGCCTAATTCCGTTTCCCAGACTGTTTTGGCATTATCTGTCATAACCAATGCCAACTCATTCCACTGTGCGGTGAGGGTGTAAAGTTTTTTCAATAATAACCTGGGATAGATTGATCCGCTCGCGCCACTTACTGCCAGGACAATTTTTCGCATAATAACCAGTTATATATGTTCAACAAAAGTAGGATGCAAACCTTGAAAACGGGCCTTTTGTTTATAGGCATTTTGCTGTTGCAGGCTTCCTTTAAGCCGGCAGCTCCACAGGCTAAAACCAGGTGGGTAACCCTTGATGAGGCCCAGGCAATGAATAAGAACCAGCGAAGACCCATCCTTATTGACCTGTACACCGACTGGTGCGGGTGGTGTAAGGTTATGGACAGGAAAACCTATGGCGACGGAAGGGTGGCGGAATATCTCGAAAAAAATTTTTATGCTGTTAAATTCAATGCAGAGGGTAGAAGGGATGCGCGCCTTGGTAGCAGGGTTTTCCGGTTCAATCCTCAATACAATACCCACGACCTGGCGATATATTTAAGCCATGGACAATTATCCTATCCATCAACGGTAATTCTCCCCACAGATGGCAGTGATCCCCAAGTGATACCAGGCTATCTTCAGCCGGCCGACTTTGAAAAGATCCTCAAGTATTTTGGGGAAGGACATTTTGGAAAGATTTCCTTTACACAATTTGAAAAAGATTTCAAGGGACAGTGGAAGTAATGATCGGTTAGAAATCCTGGGAAAGTGTAAACCCTTAAGACTAAGGGTTTTTGATTATCATTTTTAATTTGTTGATTCTCAAACTTTAGATTGGTCATTGATCTTTATCAACTATTGCAGTTTTTTGATAAAAATAGTTTCCCATGCAACTAGTGTAACAACATTGGAATCTTATATTTGATTTTTCATAGGATAAGGTTTAATGGTTAATGGTATTTTGATTAGTGCAGCCTCCACACGGAGGCTCTTTTGTTTTAGGGTACCCCGTGCCACGCCCCCGTGCCACGGGGTAGGTAATGGCAAAAAAAAACTGCCCCAGGGAGGCAGTTCTTATTATTACAGATGACTTATCAGGCTACGGTATCTGCCATATCAGGGATGGCTTCCACTTTATAAGCTCCTTCATCAAGTTTTTTCTTGGTTTCCTCGAAAGCTTTCAGGGTTAGCATGATGTCTTCATCAGTGTGTGCTGAAGTAGGGATCAGGCGGTAAATGATATGCCCTTTTGGAATTACCGGGTACACCACGATGGAGCAGAAGATATTGTAATTTTCACGAAGGTCCATCACCATGGCAGTGGCTTCTTCCACTCCTCCTTTCATATAAACCGGGGTAACCGGGGAGTCGGTATTGCCAATATCAAAACCGCGTTCTTTAAGACCCTTTTGCAGCAACCTTACATTATGCCACAATTTCTCTTTCAATTCAGGCCTGGTCTTCAACAGTTCCAGCCTTTTCAGGTTTCCAACTACTAAAGGCATTGGAAGTGATTTGGCGAAGATCTGTGAGCGGATATTATAACGGATGTAATCAATGATTTCCTTTGGCCCTGCAACAAAAGCGCCAATTGAAGCCATTGATTTAGCAAAAGTGGAGAAATACAGGTCGATCTCATCCTGTACACCCTGTTCTTCCCCAGCACCAGCGCCGGTTTTTCCAAGTGTGCCGAAACCATGTGCATCATCCACCAGCAGGCGGAACTGGAATTGCTTTTTCAATTCAACCACCTCTTTCAGTTTTCCCTGGTCGCCAGCCATTCCAAATACTCCTTCGGTGATCACCAGGATTCCTCCTGATTGTTGTTTATCAACCAATGCAGTTGCTCGTTGCAATTGCTTTACGAGATCTTCGATATCATTATGCTTGAAAACAAAACGATGGCCGGGGTGTAACCGTAGTCCATCAATAATGCAGGCATGACTTTCAGCATCATAAACAATAACATCATGGCGTCCAACAACGGTATCAATGATGCTCACCATGCCCTGGTAGCCAAAATTCAATAAAATAGCGTCTTCTTTATGTTCAAAAGCTGCCAGCTCTGCTTCAAGTTTCTCGTGAAGATCAGTGTTGCCACTCATCATCCTTGCACCCATTGGTGTTGCCAGGCCATACTGTGCCGCAGCATCAGCATCAGCTTTCCGCACTTCGGGGTGATTAGCCAGTCCCAGGTAATTGTTAAGGCTCCATACGATCTTTTCCTGGCCGCGGAATTTCATCCTGCTGCCAATTTCTCCTTCTAGTTTAGGAAATGCGAAATAACCATGCGCTCTTTTACGGTGCTGACCGATGGGGCCTCCTGAATTTTTGAGCAGTCTTTCAAAGATATCTGCCATATATTTTGATTTAGCTATTGAAAATAATTGGCGCAAAGGTAACGCAATTGCTTTAATAGGGGAAAAGAGCATTAAACCTGGCAGATTAAAAAGCATTAAGAGATTGCTATTAAATGGTCCGAAACGTGCCACTTTAAATTCAACCGCTACATTTGTAAAAAATTGAATAGATGAGAATTGTACTTCCTGTCCTCTTTTTATTTTTAGCCACATCGGGATTTGCCCAGCCTAAAAAAACTGCCACTGCAACTCATTCTTCTCCGAAACTGGTAGTAGGAATTGTAGTTGACCAGATGCGCTGGGATTATCTCAAGCGGTTTGAATCCCGGTATGGT
>JAEWIW010000151.1 GCA_023386855.1 Bacteroidota bacterium
GCCATATACCCGATAACACTGATCTGTTCATTGAGTACAAGTTTTTCATAATCGGCCTGGGCAATGGTAAACAACAACTCATAATCTTCGCCCCCGCTTAATGCGCAGGCAGTGGGATCGATTTCAAATTTGTAAGCGGCATTTCTCATGTCTTCAGCAATAGGGATCTTTTCTTCATAAAGTACCACACCCAAACCGCTTTGTTTGGAGATATGAAGTATTTCAGAACTCAGTCCATCACTGATATCCATCATTGAAGTTGGAATGATATTCTGTTGCTCAAAAAATTCAATGATATCTTTTCTTGCTTCAGGTTTTAACAAGCGCTGGATAACATACTGTTCATTTTCAAGGTCGGGCTGTATCTGTGGATTTTCGAGGTAGATCTTTTTTTCTCTTTCAAGAAACAACAACCCAATATATGCTGCACCAAGGTCGCCCGAGCAACATACGAGGTCGCCCTTATTAGCCGTGCTTCTTCTTACATAAGCTCCCGGCGCCACTTCACCTAATGCGGTAACACTAATGATAAATCCTTTTTGAGAGGAGCAGGTATCACCACCAACAAGATCTACATTGTATCGTTCACAAGCCGCATATACACCTTCATAAAATTCATCCAGCGCCTCAAGGCTGAACCTATTGCTGAAAGCAATATTCATGGTGATTTGTGTGGGTGTGGCATTCATTGCATAGATATCACTCAGGTTGGAGATCACTGATTTATAACCCAGGTGCTTTAAAGGTGTATACATCAGGTCGAAATGAACGCCCTCTACAAGCATATCTGTAGAAACAACTGTTTGACGGCCAAAATGATCAATCACCGCGCCATCATCTCCCACACCAACAATGCTTGATGCGTTTTTGAATTCTATATTCTTAGTAAGATGATCTATTAATCCAAACTCTCCAAGAGAGGAAATCTCTGTTCTTTGTTGCTCCATCTGATTATACTTTATTATTGATCCAGTTCAACATTTCTTCATGAATGATACCGTTCGTAGCCAGGATCTGAGGCAGGTAAACGGAGTAATCATTACCTGAAAAATCTGATAACTTACCTCCAGCTTCTTCTACCATCAGGAATCCTGCTGCACTATCCCAGGGCTGAAGTTTATGTTCATAAAAACCATCAAACCTTCCTGCAGCAACCCAACACAGGTCAATGGCAGCAGAGCCAAGTCTTCGAACGGGAACACCCCTCCTGATAAAACGGTCAAATACTTCGAGCGGGCCATTGGGCATATCAAGGTAAGTGTAAGGGAAGCCTGTTACAATGCACGACCTGTTTACATCGGTCTGCTTACTTACATAAATTCTTTCCCCGTTCAGGCATGCGCCCTTTCCTTTTTCCGCAACAAAGAATTCCTTTAACAGGGGATTGTACACCGCTCCCAAAATCATGCTGCCATTCTTTTCTACAGCAACCGAAACACAACAGATTGGAATGCCATGGGCATAATTCACTGTGCCATCGATGGGATCAATGATCCATTTATATTCTGAATCCATCACATACTCACCGCTTTCTTCGCAAAGGATCTGGTGATCAGGGTAACATTCCCTGATGGTTTCAATGATCGCCTTTTCAGAAGCATGATCCGCTTCCGTTACAAGATTATTCAAACCCTCCTTATTACTCACCTTCAGGCTACTGCTGGCGAAGTAATGTTTTAAAACCAGTGCGCCGGCTTCAGTGGCGTTTATAAGTGTTTCCTTTAACATCTGGCAAAGCTATTAAAGAGATCGCGAAATCCTTATCCGTTTTATTTATTGTTATTATGTTTGTTTTCATGAGGTTATCCATCATAATCGTAGCGCATAACTCCATGCCTTACCTGGAATACTGCCTTGATGCGGCTTTCCAGGCCATTAAAAGGATAGAGGCGGAGCTCATCGTTGTGGATAACCACTCCACCGATAATACCATCGGAACAATGCAAAAGCGGTTCCCTTCCGTAAAACTGCTGGTCAATAAAGAGAACACCGGCTTTGCGCGGGCATGTAACCAGGGGGCTGCCCTTGCCCAATCCAACCTGTTGCTGTTCCTCAACCCTGATTGTATTATTAGTGCCTCATGCCTTCATGCCTGTCTTGAATTCCTTGAGCAAAATACAGATACCGGGGCCCTCGGGGTCCAGATGATCAATGGATCGGGCGAATACCTTCCCGAATCCAAAAGAGGGAATCCTGATCCCCTTTCCAGTTTTTATAAACTGACAGGGCTTTCATCCTTTTTCCAACGCTCCAAACATGTAAACGCATATTATCACCCGCATACTAACCGCGAATCCATTGAAGTGGTTCCCGTTCTATCGGGAGCATTCATGATGGTAAAGAAACCGGTTTTCGAAAAAGCCGGTGGATTTGATGAGCGATATTTCATGTATGCCGAAGATATAGACCTGAGCCTGAGCATGGAAAAGCTTGGTTATAAAAACATCTACCTGGGTAACCAGGTGGTGCTGCATTTTAAAGGAACCAGTACACCGGGCAGTGCATCCTATAACCGCCATTTTTATGGGGCCATGAAGCTTTTTGTAAAAAAATACTGGTCAAATTACTTTAAAAGATCCCTCCTGCTAACGGGCATCCTTATGCGCGAAAAAATCAGCTTGTTAAAAATGATTGTCCGGCCTAAAAAAAACACTTACCTGGCGGTAACCGACTGGAACCTGAAAGGCGATGAAGAAGCCATTGCACAAGCAAAAGAACTTCTATCACCTGATCCGCATAACATCATCAGGTCCATACCGGTAAAGGGTTGTGTGATCTTACTTTGCCTTGGAACCAGCTTTAGTTATGAAGAAGCCATTCGCATGATGAAGGAAAATCCTGGCTTTCCGTATCGCTTATATAAGTCACAAATGGTGAATATTATTGGGTAAGCGGACTAGTCAAATCAAATCAATCCCCTAATTTTGAATTTGGCCGATTTAACCCGGTCTATTATTGAATGGCTTTATTTGATATTTCATTGCCTGTATCGATTGCGAAAGCGTTGCGATTGCCTGCCAATTCCCCGTTGAGGCAGCAGGAGAGAGTATTGATTAAATTATTGAAGAAGGCAAGGCATACGGAGTTCGGGCAAAAATATCATTTCGATTCCATACTGCTGGGTAAGGATCCTGTGCGTGAATTTCAAAAGCGGGTTCCTACCTACGACTACAATAAGATCTATAACCAGTGGTGGCACAAAACCCTTGAAGGTAAACCCGATATCTGCTGGCCTGGAAGAATTAAATACTTTGCGCTGAGTTCGGGAACATCCGAGGCAGCAAGTAAATATATACCGATTACCAACGACCTGATGCGTGGCAACAAGATGGTGATGGTTAAGCAGCTTCTTTCCCTGCGCACCTACCACCAGCTTCCGTTCAAAAGTATTGGTAAAGGATGGCTGATGCTGGGAGGCAGTACCGACCTTCAGAAAGGGCCAGGGTATTATTCCGGCGACCTTAGCGGTATCACGGCCAAAAAAGTTCCCTTCTGGTTTAGCCCTTTTTATAAGCCCGGAAAAAAGATCGCACGCACCAAAGACTGGAATACCAAGATAGAAGCTATCGTGGAAGAAGCCCCCAATTGGGATATCGGCTTCGTGGTAGGCGTACCGGCATGGATCCAGATGTGCATGGAAAAGATCATTGAACGCTATAAGCTTAAAACCATTCATGATATCTGGCCAAACCTAGCCTTCTTTGTGCACGGCGGCGTTTCATTTGAACCGTATAAAAAAGGATTTGAAAAACTGGTCAACAGGCCTTTGATCAATATTGAAACCTACCTGGCATCGGAAGGATTTATTGCCTACCAGGACAGGCAGAATGCCGGTGGAATGAAACTGGCACTTCACCAGCATATTTTCTTTGAGTTTGTTCCTTTTAATGATAAGAATTTTGATTCAGAAGGAAATCTTTTACCAGAGGCCGAAGTGTTGACGATCGACCAGGTAGAAGAAAATAAGAACTATGCAATTCTGCTCAGCACAAGCGCAGGAGCATGGCGCTATGCCATTGGCGATACCATTAAATTCGTTGATCTTTCAAGGTCCGAGATCGTTATTACCGGTCGCACAAAACATTTTCTCAGCCTCGTTGGCGAACACCTTAGCGTGGATAATATGAATAAAGCCATCCAACTGGTGGCTGAAGAATTGAATATCTGTATCCCTGAATATACGGTTGCCGGCGTTCCCCACGGTTTATTCTTCGCTCATAAGTGGTGGATAGCTTGCGATGATCATGCCGATAAGGACCTTATCAGGAAAAAGATCGATGAAAAATTGTGTATGCTGAATGATGATTATGCTGTGGAAAGAAAAAGCGCACTGAAAGATGTTTACCTTGACATGTTACCTGAATCCACCTTCATGCAATTCATGCATGCAAAAGGCAAGATTGGCGGGCAGCATAAGTTCCCCAGGGTTATGAAAGGAGCCATGCTCCAGGATTGGCAACGATTTCTTGAAACCGGATCTGTTTAACTGTTACATTAATTATGTGGGAGGCCATCATCAGCGGAATAACATTGGGTTTTATCCTTGCGATCTCGGTTGGGCCGGTGATCTTCACCATCATAAAACAAAGTCTCAATAACGGTAAAGAAGGAGGCTTCAGTTTTGTTGCCGGCGTTTGGCTCAGTGATATCATTCTTGTATTTGTCAGCAATGTTTTTTCCGAACTGGTAACCAGCCTGCTGGAATACAGGGTTGCACTTGCCGTTGTTGGCAGTGTATTCCTGATATCGATGGGTGTGTATTATGTTTTCTTCAAAAAGATCATGCTACAGGCGCAACAGGATGGTATTAACAACCGGTTTTCTAAGAAGGATATGGCCAAAATCTTTTCTTCGGGATTCCTCATCAATACGCTTAATCCAAATGTTTTCCTGTTCTGGTTGGGTACTGCAACCGCATTCGCAAGTAAATACACCTTCCTGCAACGCATCATCATCTTTGCCGTTTGTCTTGGAGTGAATATTGCAGCAGATGTATTGAAGGTATTGATGGCTGGGAAACTCCGGAAAAGGCTTACCCTGCAAAATCTTTCGATCATCAATAAAGTTTCTGGTACCATCCTTATCGGGTTTGGTCTTGCCCTGATGATCGGTTCTCTTTTCTTTGGATCAAACCCGGGATAAAAAATCATCAGCATGAAAAAATTATTTCTTGTTTTATTGGCAGGCCTAATGGTGTTTCATGCAGGTGCACAAAGTTCATCCGACTTCATTGTACTAAAAAAGAAAAACAACAGGACCCTTAGAACATATTTTCCCGGCAGCTATCTTTCTGGCGCTACCTATGATGGTGCCAGTTTACATGGCATCATTGAAAAAATAAAGAATGATTCAATCTTCCTGCAACAGATAGATGTAAGGCAGTTGCCCACTCAATTTGGTACACCCATCCTGGATACATTAACCTATTCTATCGTACTGCCTTACTCCAGCATAAGAGTTTTTAATTATAATATTCAGCGTTTAAGAGATCGCGGACCTTCTTTGCTGGTTCCTAAACTGCTCCAGTTCGGTGGTATCGGCTACATTATCCTGGAATTGGTCAATACTGTTTACAGGAAAGAATCGCTTAATGATTCAAAAAAATTAACAGGCCTTGGCATTGCTGCAACTACTGCGGCTGCAGGCTTTCTCTGGCAACATCAAAAACAAAGAAACCTTATCGCAGGAAAAAATTATAAGGTAGAATATGTTCGGATGGACGAATCTAAAAAATGATCTCCTGCCAACCCCTATAAAAACTGAATGTTTATCTTGCAACCATGGCGCGTGCATCTCAAAGTTTCCTTTCCTGGTCCTTAAGATTTCTAAAAAGATTATTCATCTTTCTTTTCCTGTTCCAGCTGTTTTACATCTTCATGCTAAAATGGGTTAACCCTCCATTTACCCTCACCCAACTCGGAAGCCTCTTTAGCGGCGAAGGATTAAAAAGAGATTATGTAAACAAGGATGAAATGTCAACCCATGTGCAGCTGGCAGTAATCGCATCAGAAGACCAACTGTTCCCCGATCATAATGGGTTCGACTGGAAAAGCATTGAGAAGGCGATGGATTATAATAAGAAAAAACCCAATCGTGTACGTGGTGCTTCAACCATCAGCCAGCAGGTTGCAAAAAATGTCTTTCTCTGGCAAGGTCGAAGCTATTTTAGGAAGGGACTTGAAGTGTATTTTACTTTTATGATCGAACTGGTATGGGGTAAAAGAAGGATACTTGAAATGTACCTGAATGTTGCAGAAATGGGAAAGGGCATATTCGGAGTACAGGCAGCAGCAAAACATAACTTTAACAAGGACGCAAAAAACCTGTCGAGAAAGGAAGCGGCAATGATTGCAGCCTGCCTTCCCAATCCAAAAAAATATACCATCAAACCATTATCACGTGCAGTTCAAAACCGCTATCCATGGGTGATGCGTCAAATGAGTAACCTTTATGCCGATCCTGATGTACAAGGCGTGATCATGGATCTTCCACCCAAGGAAGAGAAAGAAAAACCTGCAAAAAAGAAATAAGATTAAAGCATTTAACTCTACCTAACGTTTTGCATTAGTAGAATTCAGTGAAGGATGACCGGGAATACTGCTGGTAATGGCAAGCTTGATAATTTTCTTTTGCATCAATACTGCAGGCACTTTAACATTAAAATCCTGCCGCTCACTTCGTATGTCCTTCACCGTTAGTCCTGTTGAATAATAATACACCCCAACATTCGGTTCAATAGCGGCAAATAAAATTGATGCTGTATCATATGTTTTTTCCTGGAATAGACCCAGGTAATTGGCAGGGCTCTTTGATTTAAAATTCATGTATCCATTTTCAATTTTAAGATCAGTAAACTGCACTTTTGAAAATGAATAATAATCATCAATGAACATTAATCCAGACTCCTTTAACACCTGGTGATTAAAAAACTTGTTGAACAGTATGGAATCTTTTCTTCCCATTACCATTACCTTCTTACCAAAAAGCGAATCTTCTATAGGCCAGAAATTGTAATTGTTCCTTCTATAGTAAGGAGTGTTTAATCCGAATGCCATATTCCCCGAATAGAACCAATACTTTGATGGAAGCTGGTAAGAATTAAGCATCACCACCGGAATACCACCGGCTTTTTCGCCCACTTCTTTTACCCATTCGCGGTTTCCATGAAACTCATCTTTACTGATGGATTGAACTCTTTCAATATCAAGGGCCATAAATATCCTCAAAGCTAAAACCAGTACAAGCGTTATAGGCAACAGGCGGTATAACCACTTTGTTAACGCTTCGTGGGTAGTGAGATAGGTATGAGATAAAATGATAAGGGCAACAAAGGCTGGAACCGTCCAGTTGGCTTCCACTCTTCCTTTAAATGTACTGAAAAGGAAAAAGACGTAAATCCCCACCAGGCAATATTTCAGGGTCTTCTCAAACTGGTTTGTAGTATGCTGTTGGAAAGAAGCATACAACAATAGCCATCCAACCACCGGGCCCGCCAGGGCCAATTGTCCTAAGATGTATTCAATGGTGAAACCCACTTCATAAGAAGAAGCATTTCTTTCAAACAAATGATATTGAACAGAAGGAAGGTCGTGCTGTAATTGCCAGTAGATATGCGGTGCAAATAGTGCAAGCGCAATGCCCGCCACCAGGTAAGTATAAATATTTTTAAATAAAGATGGGTTGGATATTAACGTAAAGAACACGAGCAAAATACCATGATACTTGCTATAAAGCATTAAAGCGATTCCGGTTCCGAACAGTATAGCATTGAACAGGTTAGTATTTTGCAGGAACCTTTTATACAATAGAAAATATAATGCTGCGAAGAATAATAAAGGCAGGTCAGGTACCGCAAGGATGCCGCCAATCTGCGCCAGCATAAGTGAACCGCAAATCGCATAAAACAAAAGATCATTCTTCCTGGGAAGCATGCGATAGATCAATACAAGCGTAAGCGTATTTAGCAGTAAAATAAAAAAACGAACGCCCAGTTCACCCGGAAATAAAGTTGTTCCTGCTTTTATCAATAATGCGATCATGGGTGGGTGATCAAAATATCCCCAGGCAGGAAAAAGAGAATACACCCAGTAATATGCTTCATCATCCATCAGGCCTGTAGTGCCAGCCTGCACCAGGTTGATAAGGAACCAGCAGCCAAAAAACAATTGCTGGTGATTTTCGCGTAGAAATTTTTTCATGATTTCAACTTGAGCGCTTGGTACTGCAAAATTTTTACTGTTCCATTAATGCTGATACGGCATCAATAGCTTTCTTTAGCCTTTCTTCATAATTGCCACTGATATCAACCCAGGGCAGGTTTTCCTTCTCCAGCATATCATGGTAAATAGTATATAACGACTGCCTTGTTTCCAGCTCAGGATATTCCCTTAATTCATCCTTGACCCAGGGCAGGTCAACATTACAAAGCAGGAAAAGATCATACTGCCTGAACTTTAATTGTTCAAGAATGAATGGATGTGTTTTTTCAAAAACAAATTCACACCATACTTTCATTACGTGCATATCCGTATCAATCACCACCAGGTTTGCATCTGACTGCGCCGTTATGGTATCCTCAAGATGAAGCTGGCCCCTTGCAATGGTTAACAGGTCTTCATAACTGTATTCCAT
>JAEWIW010000180.1 GCA_023386855.1 Bacteroidota bacterium
GCAAAGCCAGTCCCAGCCTTTGTTCGGAGAAATGGATGCAGGCAAGGAAATTATTGGAGCTGTGTTCCAGTAACTTTTCATTGGTAGCGATGCCTGGTGTCACCAGTTCGGTGACTCCTCTTTTTACAATCCCCTTGGCCTGCTTAGGATCTTCCAGCTGGTCGCAGATCGCTACACGATAACCCGCTTTAACAAGCTTGTGCAGGTAAGTATCCAGCGAATGGTGGGGAAATCCAGCCAGTTCATTGGAAGCTGCCGATCCATTGTTTCTTTTGGTAAGGGTAATACCCAACACCTGTGAGGCAATGATAGCATCCTCCCCGAATGTTTCGTAAAAATCACCTACCCTGAACAACAGCACCGCATCCGGATATTTCTGCTTGATAGCCCGGTGTTGCTGCATTAAAGGGGTTTCGCTCGAAGTTTTAGCCATGGATCTGAGGGGTTCTATAATAATGCCTGGAAAAATTAAAGCCTGGTTTGCAAAAATAGGGGTACAGGATTGTATTTACCGGCGTGTTTTTCCCCAGTTCGGGAGGTTGCTTTTCCCTAATTTTGCGCCATGCGAAAACTGGGCATGACCGAGCTGGGCCGTAAATCAGTTGATGATTTCAAGGAAGCTGAAAAAGTTCCTGTTGTTGTGGTGCTCGACAATATCCGAAGTATGCATAATGTGGGCAGCATATTCCGTTCAGCCGATGGCTTCCTGGTCAGCGGTATTTTTCTTTGTGGATTTACTCCCAGGCCCCCTCACCGCGATATTCATAAAACGGCGCTGGGAGCAACTGAAACGGTCGACTGGAAGTATTTTTCCACCACTGCCGAAGCTATTACAACACTTAAACAGGAGGGTTACCGCGTTGTAGCAGTTGAACAGGTGGAAGGTGGCACATCCCTGGAAAATTTCGTTTTTTCACAAAAAGAAAAACTGGCTTTGATACTGGGAAACGAGGTGGAAGGCGTTTCTGATAAGGCATTATCGCTTTGTGACGAAGGCATTGAAATTCCACAGGCAGGTATGAAGCACTCCCTGAATGTATCCATCGCTGCCGGCATCGTATTATGGGAAATGTTCAAAGGATACCAGTTACCTGGTAAAAATCAATAGTAATGATCCGTAATTACTTAAGCTTAGTAAAGTTCTCTCATACCATTTTTGCAATGCCCTTTGCGATGATCGGCTTCTTTCTTGGTATACATGAAATGAATGCCCGGGGAGCGGCGCTTCCTAACTGGTGGCTGACTTTATTACTCGTTATTCTTTGCATGGTCTTCGCCCGGAGTGCAGCCATGGCCTTCAATCGCTGGCTCGATGCGAGTTTCGACGCGCTGAACCCGCGAACTGCCATCCGCGAAATCCCTGCGGGTATAATATCTTCCAATAGCGCCCTGCGCTTTGTTATCTTTAATTGCATCGCCTTCATAGCCTGTACCTGGTTCATCAATACCATCTGTTTTTTCCTTTCACCAGTGGCTCTTGCAGTGATCCTATTTTATAGCTATACCAAACGGTTTACTCCCTTATGTCACCTGGTACTGGGACTTGGCCTATCGCTTGCACCTATCGGCGCTTATCTTGCTGTAACAGGATATTTTTCGTTGCTGCCCGTGTTATTCTCCTTTGCGGTGATCTTCTGGGTGAGTGGCTTTGATATCATCTATGCCCTGCAGGATGAAGAATTCGACCGCAACCAAAAACTGTTTTCCATTCCTTCCTGGCTGGGAAAAGCAAAAGCACTTAGGGTATCGGAACTCCTGCATTTGCTTTCAGCAGCATGTGTAATAGCCGCGGGTTTCCTGGGTCAATTCAGTACCTGGTATTGGATCGGTGTGCTGGTATTTTGCGGCATGCTTATCTACCAGCACAGGCTGGTAAAACCCAATGATCTCAGCAGGGTGAACCTTGCCTTCATGACCACCAACGGCTTTGCCAGCGTAGCTTTTGCCGTTTTGGTCTTACTGGATATCTGGCTTAAATAAATTAAATCAAACCTACTATGGCAAGGATCATGGCGATCGATTATGGCCTAAAAAGAACCGGCATCGCGGTCACAGATCCTCTGCAGATCATTGCGCAGGGATTAACCACCATTGAATCGCCCCGGCTGATCAACTTTCTTAAGGAGTACCTGCAGAAAGAACCGGTTGAATTGTTTGTGATCGGTGACCCACGAAACTGGGATGATTCGGATACGCATGCCACCCCCTTGGTGGCAGAGATCATTAAAAGGATGGAAAAAAATTTTCCTTCCATTCCCATAAAAAAAGTGGATGAACGATTTACTTCCAAAATGGCTTCAAGGGCAATGATCGATATGGGGATGAAAAAAAGCCAGCGTCGCAATAAAGGACTGGTAGATGAGATCGCCGCTACGATCATGCTCCAGGAATACCTCGAACACCGGTAAGGCAAAATTACATAGGCAGCGCTTTCATTTTTTGTTGCCATATTGCTAAAGCATAGCCCTGTTAGGCCTGCCAGGCGGCATTTTTGCGCCTCATGCCTTACATTTGCAGGCATAAATCAATTAAAGAAGTCATGATCCTTCCGATAGTAGCCTATGGTGCACCGATATTAAGAACCGTTTGTAAAGATATTGACGCCGGTTACCCCGACCTCGACAAACTGGTGGAAGATATGTGGGAAACCATGTACGCCAGCAATGGTGTTGGTCTTGCTGCACCACAGATAAACCGGGATATCCGTTTATTTGTTATCGATAGTGCACAGATCTTCGAGAACAGGGAAGATGATGATGAAACATATGAAGATGCACCAGGCATAAAGGAAGTGTTTATCAATGCGCAGGTCCTGTCTGTACAGGGAGGAGAATGGGCTTATAATGAAGGATGCTTAAGTATTCCAAAGATCAGGGAAGATGTAAACCGCGAAAAGGAAGTAACCATTCAATACATGGATAAAGATTTCCAGCAGCAGACCAAAACTTTCCGTGGTGTAACCGCAAGGATCATTCTTCATGAATACGATCATATCGAAGGCAAACTTTTCATTGATTACCTCAAACCATTGAAAAGAAAAATGTTGAAAGGAAAGTTGGACGATATCACTAAAGGGAAAGTGCGGGTAGATTACCGCATGTCCTTTTCCAAATAAGCATAATACAACTGATTGAAATTTTCCTCACTCATATTGGTTTTCCTCTTGATCCTGCCCCACATCATTATGGCACAGGATTCAACCGTTGAATTCCAGCACAAGGTAGTTACCCTCAAAGAAGTGGTGGTTAGAAATAACCTGGATGTTCCGGCATTCATTAACAGGGTTCAGGACGATACTACATTTTATAAAGCTTTCAAGAACCTTCGCATCCTTGGCTATACCAGCCTCAATGATATCAGGATGCTGAATAAAAAAGGTAAAACCCTTGCCACGCTTCAAAGCCGAACCAGGCAATCCATAGCCAATGATTGCCGCACTATGCAAACCTTTGATGAAAAAGTAACAGGTGATATCTATGATAAGCCCGGCGAGTATAATTATTATACTGCCCAGATGTATGCCAGCCTGTTTTTTACCAAAGGACAGGTTTGTGGTGAGAATAATATCGTGGGTAATGAAGCTTTTTCACTGAAAGGAAAATCAGGAATTGAAAAGCATAAGGAACAACTGAAAATGCTGTTCTTTAATCCCGGTAAAAAAATTCCGGGAATTCCCCTGATCGGTAATAAGATCGCATTGTTTGATAAGAACGCTGCTGAGTTATACGATTATATTATTGATGTGGGAGAATTCAGGGGAGAAGACTGCTATATTTTTAAATCCATTCCCAAAGAGAATTTAAGTTCCGGGGAAAAAGACAGGATCGTGATCAATGAAATGACCACCTGGTTCAATATGAAAACCTGGGAGATCGTTGCTCGTAATTATGACCTGAGTTATGATGCCGGTGTGTATGATTTCGATGTTCATATCGAGGTGGAAATGACCCGCTATAAGGACCTTGTAGTTCCCCGTGTTTTACGCTATAATGGCAATTGGGATGTGATGTTCAAGAAACGTGAAATAGGGATATTTACTGCAACGCTGTTCGATTTTTCGGACCAGTAAACGCATTAATCCAAAAAGGGATAAAATTGTCCTTTATTAATTGCTTAATTATCTTTTGGGCCAAACTTCGAATAACCACGCCATTTATCGATCAGTTGCTGCATATCTGCAGGCAGTTCACTGTCAAAGATCACTTCCTTACCCGTTCCGGGATGAATGAATCCAATAGTTTTGGCATGAAGTGCATGCCTGGGGCAGATATCAAAACAATTGTCAACAAACTGCTTATACTTCGTAAATACTGTTCCCTTCACAATCCTGTCGCCTCCATAAAAATCATCATTGAAAAGCGGATGGCCGATATGCTGCATATGCACCCTGATCTGGTGGGTTCTTCCTGTTTCCAGTTCGCATTGCACAATAGTAATATAGCCTAACCGCTCCAGTACCTTATAATGCGTGATGGCTTCTTTTCCATGTTCTCCTTCTGGGTATGCATCGAAAAGTTTCCTGAAGCGCTGGTGCCTGCCAATATGAGCATAAACCGTTCCCCTGTCTTCCTCCATATCGCCCCAAACCACTGCGATATATTGGCGGTGAATGGTATGATTGAAAAACTGTTTGGCCAGGCTGGCAACCGCTTTTGCGGATTTGGCCAGCACCATCAATCCACTGGTGTTCTTATCTATACGATGTACAA
>JAEWIW010000188.1 GCA_023386855.1 Bacteroidota bacterium
GAGAACGATTATGTATCCCAAACCATCACTCACCGGCTTTATGATGCGAATGTAGCTACCAAGGTTGCCCAGTTCATATTGCTCGGAGTTGGTGGTGCCAAGCTGGTAGACCAGCTCAATTTCAACCCGGAGCGTTACCACCTTAATGAAGCGCATGGCGTTAGTTCCGTGTTCTACCTGTATAAAAAATTTGGTAACCTCGACGATATCAAGAAACGCCTCGTATTCACTACCCATACTCCTGAAGAAGCGGGTAATGAAAAACATGATATCCATCTTTGCCATAAGATGAGTTATTTCTGCGGGCTGAGTATTGACGAAGTAAAGCACCTTACCGGCCTGTATGACGACCAGTTCAATCATTCGCTTGTAGCACTGAGGTTTGCACGGCTATCAAATGGGGTTTCCAAACTGCATGGTGAAGTATCGCGTCATATGTGGGGCAAGTATCCTGGTATATGCCCGATCATTTCCATCACCAATGCGCAGAACTATAACTACTGGGCCGATAAGCAATTGTACAAAGCATCTGATGAAGGTAATGACGCTGCATGGGATGACCGTAAAAGACACCTCAAGAAAAGAGCTTTCGAAATTGTTGCTGACCAGACCGGCAAGATCTTCAACCCCGATGTATTCACTATTGTATGGGCCAGGAGGTTTGCTGGCTATAAGCGTTCTGAACTGATCACCCGCGACCGCGATCGATTTGAAAGATTGCTGAACCATCCTGATTTCCCGGTTCAGATCATTTGGGCAGGAAAGCCTTACCCAATGGATTACCCGGCGATCAATGAGTTCAATAACCTTGTTCACCTGAGCAAGGACTTTAAGAATATGGCGGTGCTGGTAGGCTATGAACTCGCTTTGTCAAAACGCCTTAAGCAGGCATCCGATCTGTGGCTGAACAACCCAAGGGTACCACGTGAAGCATCAGGAACCAGCGGCATGACGGCGGCTATGAACGGTTCGGTGAATTTCTCTACCGATGATGGCTGGATACCCGAGTTTGTTCACCATGGTAATAATGGCTTTGTAATTCCACAGGCCGATTATATGAACATGAGTGTGCAGGCGCAGGACGATCATGACCTCAACAAGTTATACGAGATACTGGAGAATGAAGTATTACCACTGTATTACAGTGACCGGGAAACCTGGAGACAAATTGCGAAGAATGGAATGAATGATGTGAGGTTCCAGTTTGAATCGGGAAGAATGGCAGCGGAGTACTATGATTTATTGTATACAAACGGGGATTAATAACAACCCCGTGGCACGCCCCCGTGCCACGGGGTATATTTTATTTGTTACCTACCTGTAATAATTCCACTTCGAAAATAAGGGTAGAACCACCTTTGATTACCGGGCCGGCATCATTATCGCCATAAGCCAGTTCTGAAGGTATGAACAATTTCCACTTACTTCCCTGCGGCATCAGCTGAAGTGCTTCCACCCAACCCCTGATCACTCCATTTACAGGGAAAGAAATGGGTTCGCCTCTTTCAACAGAGCTATCGAATACGGTTCCATCGATCAATGTACCATGGTAATGTACTTTCACGGTATCGGTAAGGGCTGGCTTTGGACCATTACCTTCCTTGATCACTTCGTATTGAAGCCCGCTGGGTAAACTTACCACCCCGGTTCTCTTTTTATTTTCTTCCAGGAAAGCCTGGCCGGCTTTTTTCACCGCTGCTGCTTTTTCACCTTTAATTGATTGCATATAATTCATGATTATGTTATTGCATTGTTCTTCGCTCAGTTTGGCGGTTTCCTTTTTCACATCGTTCAGAGCCTGGGTAACCATGTTCAGGTTAAAGTCTTTAATGCCCTGGCTTTTATAAAATTCCGCCATGCTCACACCGAGCGCATAGCTAAAAGAATCCAGTGAATTGGTCATGTTTTGTGTAGTGGCAGGGGTAGCGGGTTTTGCCGGCTTCTTCACGGCAGAGGCAGGCTTTTTTGCGGGCGCTGCCGGTTTCTTCGTTTGTGCCATACCGTTAGTCATTACCAACAGTACAAGGGCCGGTAAAATCAAATGTTTCATACTAGCTGTGTTTCAATTTTGGGCAAGGTAGCAGTTTTATTTTTACAAGTGGTGCTGAATAATGAATAGTAAATGTGAAATTTACCGGCCATGAATGCACTGTTCAACCTCTATAAAAAAGCATACAGCGGGCTTCCAAGGGAAGTCTGGATGATTTCGCTGATCATGCTGGTGAACAGGAGTGGTACAATGGTGGTGCCCTTCATGACCATCTACCTTACCAGTGAAAAAATGGGCTTCAGTATTGGCAGGGCCGGACTGGTAATGGGTGTTTTCGGTCTTGGTGCCATTCTGGGGGGATATATGGGAGGAAGGTTAACGGACAAGGTTGGTCACCATCATATCCAGTTTTATACTTTGCTTGGAGGTGGTTTTCTCTTTATACTGCTGGGGCAGGTCCAGAGTTTCGGTGCCATTTGCGCAGTAACCTTTTTATTAAGCCTGGTGAATGAAGCTTTCAGGCCTGCCAATGCAGCGTCAATTGCCTTATATAGTTCTGCAGGCAACCGTACCCGTTCCTTTTCCCTCAACCGTCTTGCCGTTAACCTGGGATGGGCCGTGGGCGGTGCTTTGGGCGGATTGCTTGCTTCAATTGATTATAGTGCGCTGTTCTGGGTCGATGGTATTACCAATATCTCTGCAGCCTTATTAGTGCGTCGATTGCTGAAACCTTCCGGTAAAAAGATTTCCTCCTCGCATGGCGATGAAATGATACTGCCTAACCGTTCGGCCTATAAAGACAGGATATACATCTGGTTTATCGTATGCACGATCCTGTTCTCGATATGTTTTTTCCAGATGTTCTCAACCCTTACCGCTTATTTTAAAAATCACGTTGGTTTTTCTTCTCTTTACATTGGTATACTCATGGCTGTGAACGGGCTTGTGATCACTTTCATTGAAATGCTGCTGGTGTATAAACTGGAGGGAAGAAGAAGTCCAACCTTTTATATCGTTCCTGGTGTTATGCTGGTAACCATGGCCTACCTGCTTTTAAACCTGGTACATATGGATCATATGCTTGCCCTTTTAATGATTTTAATGATCACTTTCGGGGAGATCTTTGCCATGCCCTTCATGAACAGTTTCTGGACAAGCCGTAGCAATGATCATAACCGGGGACAATATGCAGGGCTGTACAGTATGGCATGGTCGGTGGCCAATACCACGGGCCCTATGTTTGGAGCACAGATTGCCCAGGAAGCCGGGTTCCGCAACCTATGGTGGAGTATCGGCGGTCTGGGAGCCCTGACCACACTGGGTTTCATGGGTTTGCACTACTGGATGGAAAGGCGTTAATTTTATCAATCAATCGAATGCAATGGATGAGCAGAAAGTACAGATGTTTCGAAACAGGCTATCAAAAGTGTACAGGCATATTTCCAAACTCGCCCGCAAGCAGGGCATAACCTGTTACAGGGTTTATGACCATGATCTCCCGGAATTTCCTTTTTGTATTGAAGTATATGAAAGCAATATTTACCTCGCAGAATATCGCCGCAGGCATGGTATGACCGAAGAAGAACATGAAGAGTGGCTGGAAGAATGTATCCGTTTGATCGCTGAAATGCTGGAAGTAGATATCGATGTTATCTATGTAAGGCAAAGACAAAGAAAGCAGGGCAGGCTGGGGCAGTACCAGCGGATCGCTGAAGAAATGGAATTCTTTACAGTAAAGGAAGCAGGTTTGAATTTTAAAGTAAATCTATCCGATTACCTTGATACCGGGTTATTCCTTGATCACCGTATCACCAGGGGCATGGTAAGAGATGAAGCAAAAGATAAAAGAGTGCTTAACCTTTTCTGTTATACCGGATCCTTTTCGGTATATGCCGCTGCCGGTGGTGCCGCCAGTGTAACATCGGTTGACCTTTCAAAAACATACCTCAAATGGGCGGAAGATAATTTCGCGTTGAATGGATTCAGTGATGAAGGAAAGTATTTCTTCCTTCATGAAGATGTAAAACAATACCTCGATACGTTAAAGCCAGGTTCATTCGACCTGGTGATCATGGATCCTCCTACTTTCAGCAACAGCAAGAGGATGGTGGATTTCCTCGATATCCAGCGCGATCATGTTGAACTCATCAATAAAATGCTGGTGGCTATGACGGCAGGAGGAACTTTATATTTCAGTACAAACTATCGAAGGTTTATCCTGGATGAACAATCCATCAGGGCCAGTTCAATCAAGGATATTACCAGGGCAACCACACCCTTCGACTTCCAGGGAAAACTATTCAGGTGGGCTTATAAGATCGTTAAATAGACCCCGTGGCACGGGGGCGTGCCACGGGGGCGTGGCACGGGGTACTATAATTTGAGGTCGCGCTTCAGCATTTCATTCCTGTTGGCCATTTCCCAGGCGGTATAGAATACAAACCTTGCACGCTTTTCCATCACATCATAGTTGATCTTGTCGGGCGTATCGGTTGGTCTGTGGTAATCGTTATGGGTACCATTGAAATAGAAAATGATGGGCACTCCCTTCTTTGCAAAGTTGAAATGGTCGCTCCTGTAATAGATGCGCTCGGTATCTTTCGGATCATTGTATTTGTAATCCAGTTCCAGCTTTGAATATTTCTTATTCACCATCTCGCTGATAGGACGAAGGTCAGTACTGAGTTTGTCATCACCCACCACGTAAACATAATTGGTTGAATCGCCATGTGTTCTTTTAGGATCGATCCTTCCCACCATATCAATATTGAGGTCGGCAGTGGTTTTATCAAGTGGAACCAGCGGATGCTCGCTATAATAAGCAGAACCCCATAATCCCTTTTCTTCACCGGAAACCGTTAAGAACAGGATGCTTCTTCTTGGGCCTTTGCCAGCTTTTTTTGCTTCTGCAAAAGCTTCGGCAATCTCAAGTATGCTTACTGTTCCTGAACCATCATCATCGGCGCCATAATAGATCACTGAATCCCCACGCTTTCCGAGGTGATCATAGTGGGCCGACATCACCAGGTATTGATCTTTCAGGTCTGTTCCCTCGAGCAGTCCTGCAACATTTGAACTTTGAGAAAGCAGTTGCGACTTACGCATGTCAAGAACCACATCGGCCTGGAAGGTTTTATTGAGCAGGCTGCCAGACTTTGCTGAATCCAATCCATTACCCATGATGGCTTTGGCCATCTCTTCCGAGATATAATATGTATTCGGGTATACAGTGCTTTTATATCCATTGATGGATGCATAGCCCTTCATGTTCATCGGCTTGCGCGGAAAGTTTGATTGCACCACAAGGATCGCTGCTGCACCGCTTTTCATCGCGGCTTCCTGCACCGCGAATCCCAGGTTGTTTCTTCTCCTTCCGTTTTCCTGTTGTGGTGTATTAGAAGGAAGAACAAGTACGAGCTTGCCACTGGCATCGATATCACGGTAATCATTATGCGCAGAATCGCTCAGGCCATTACCAGCAAAAACAATATCCTTAGCGTATAATGTTTCTGTATGATTCTGCGATAGATTTACCGCGAAGTCCTTATCCAGTTGAAACTCCTTACCATTTATGGTGATGGATGCATTTTCAAGTGAATCCTGGTAAACATTGAAGTGCTGCTGGTAGCCCCCGTCAGCCGCGGGTTTCAGGCCAAGGCTCTTAAAGTGCTGCTCGATATAGGCAGCGGCTTTACGCTGGCCTTCAGTAGCCGTTTCACGTCCTTCCATTTCCTTTCCTGCAACGATGTACAGGTGTCGCTTCAAATCATTTTCCGTAATGGTTTTTCCATAACGGGTAGGGTTGCCTGTCTTCTGGGCCATAGCTGATGACACAGCAAATAACCCGAGGAACAAGATCGATTTTCTCATGTTGATTGTGTTTATTAAAATTGGTTGATTGATTACTCCTCCATTAATTCACTTAACTCGAGCCATCTTAATTCTTTTTCATCAAGCAGCCCGGTGATTTCACCGATCCTTCTTGAAAGCTTATCGAGTTCTTCAAAATCGGTTGTACCTGAATTCAATTTTTCCTGCACATCATGCTTTTCTTTTTCAAGATCAGCAATCTCTTTCTGCAACAATTCAAATTCACGTTTCTCCTTGTAAGAAACTCTTTTTTTGGATTCGGTTTTTTTCGGTGCTTCCACCTGCACTTTACTTTCCTGGATGTTTTTTTCCCCTTCCTGTTCCTGTTCTTTCTGCCAGGTCCTGTATTGAGAGTAGTTGCCGGGGAAATCCCTCACTTCTCCATTGCCTTCAAACACAAAAAGATGATCTACCAGCCTGTCCATAAAATACCTGTCGTGCGAAATGATCAGCAGGCATCCCTGGAAATCACTTAAAAAATTTTCAAGCACGCCAAGTGTTGGAAGGTCGAGGTCATTTGTAGGTTCATCCAGAACCAGGAAGTTGGGATTACGGAACAATATAGAAAGTAGATGCAGCCTTCTTTTCTCACCTCCACTGAGCTTCGAAATATAAGTGTACTGCTGCTCTGGCGGGAAAAGGAACAATTGCAAAAACTGCGCTGCACTTAATGAACCACCATTGGCCAGCGGGAAATTTTCAGCAATGTCTTTTACAAATTCGATCACACGCTGGTCATCTTTTATGTTCAGTCCCTGCTGCGAATAATTACCGAACACTACGGTATCACCGATATTGATCTTTCCGCTATCGGGTTTTTCGGTTCCCTGCAGTATATTTACAAAGGTTGATTTGCCAACACCATTACGGCCAATGATACCTAATCTTTCTCCTTTCTTGAAGGTATAATCAAAGCCTTTAAGGATTACTTTATCATCATATTGCTTATACACTTTTTTCATCTCGATGATCTTTCCACCGAGCCGGGTCATTTTCACCTGCAGTTCCATCTGCTGGTCTTCGATTCTTTTTTTGGCCCTTGATTCAACATCGGAAAACGCGTCGATCCTGCTTTTTGATTTAGTTGTCCTGGCCTTGGGCTGCTTTCTTATCCATTCCAGTTCTTTGCGGTAAAGATTTTTAGCCTTATCAATGCTGGCCAGTTCATTATCTATTCTTGCCGATTTTTTTTCAAGGTAATTTTCATAATCGCCCTTATAAGTGAAAAGATCTTCACCATCAAGTTCCCATATCTCATCACAAACAGCATCGAGGAAATAACGATCGTGCGTCACCAATAGCAGCGTTACTTTTTCCTGGTTAAGGTAATGTTCAAGCCATTCCACCATTTCAACATCAAGATGGTTGGTAGGTTCATCCATAATGAGCAGAACATGCTTGTGCTCAAAGCCAATATCTATAAGAGTTTTGGCAAGAGCAACCCTTTTTCGCTGTCCACCCGAAAGGGTACCTACAGGCTGGTTAAGATGGTGGATATTGAGTTTACCAAAGATCTGTTTCACCTTGGAATCAAAGTCCCAGGCACCCAGTTCATCCATTTTAACAATGGCATTACCCAGTGAAGCAGCATCATCCTGTTCACTGGCCAGTTCATATTCACGGATGGCTGCAATGACGGGATGATTATGATGGAAAATATTTTCAATGATGGTGGCATTTTCATTGAAATGTGGTT
>JAEWIW010000171.1 GCA_023386855.1 Bacteroidota bacterium
GGATGGTTGAAGGAAATGCTTATCCGCCAGAAAAATGGTGCAACTGGAAACCTCGACAAACTCTACCCCCTGGTGATGAATGAACGCAATGGATGGCTGGGAGGAGATGGCGACCAATGGGAACGCGGGCCATACTGGATCGACGGGTTATTGCCACTGGCATATATCCTGGAAGATAAAGAACTGATCGCTAAAGTAAAACCATGGGTAGAGTGGGCGATCAACAGCCAGCAGCCCGATGGATATTTTGGTCCATCAAAAGATTATGGTCCTGAACCAGGATTGCAAAGAGATAATAGCCGCGACTGGTGGCCAAAGATGGTAATGCTGAAGATCCTTAAACAATATTATTCCGCCACACAGGACCAGAGAGTGATCAACCTGATGACCAATTATTTCAAATACCAGTTGAAAGAACTTCCATCAAAGCCGCTTGACCATTGGACCTTCTGGGCAAAGTACCGTGGAGCGGATAACCTGCAGGTAGTTTACTGGTTGTATAATATCACAGGAGATAAATTCCTGCTCGACCTGGGTGAGCTGATCCATAAACAAACCTTTGATTATACCAATGCTTTCCTGAATACAGATATGCTTTCAACTGATGGCAGCATCCATTGTGTGAATCTTGCACAGGGTATGAAGGCACCACTGATCTATTACCAACAGCATCCCGAACCCAAATACCTGGAAGCAACCAATAAAGGATTGCAGGACCTCAGGAAGTTCAACGGAATGGCCCATGGAATGTATGGAGGGGATGAAGCATTGCATGGCAATAATCCTACACAGGGATCTGAATTATGTTCTGCAGTGGAAATGATGTTCAGCCTCGAAAGCATGCTGAGCATTACCGGCCAGGTATCTTATGCCGATCAGCTGGAGAAGATTGCATTTAATGCTTTGCCCACGCAAACTTCAGACGATTATTTAGGAAGACAATATTTCCAGCAGGCCAACCAGGTAATGCTGACAAGGCAGACAAGAAATTTTGATGTCAATCATGGCGGTACAGATCTGTGTTATGGTTTGCTCACAGGTTATCCATGCTGCACAAGCAACATGCACCAGGGCTGGCCAAAATTCACGCAGAATCTCTGGTATGCCACACCCGACAAAGGCCTGGCTGCAATAATATATTCTCCAAGTGAAGTGAATGCTTTTGTTGGTGATGGAGTAAAAGTGAATTTTAAGGAAGAAACAAATTATCCATTTGATGAGACCATCAAATTTACCCTGGCGATGGATAAGAAAGAAAAGGTAAGCTTTCCATTTGACCTTCGCATTCCAAGCTGGTGCAAGGGCGCATCGATTACCATCAATGGTGAAGCCCTGGATATTTCTTCAAGAGATTCTATCGTAAGAATCAGCAGGGAATGGAAGAATGGTGATGTGGTTGTACTCAACCTTCCCATGCAATTACACAAGAATACCTGGTATGAAAATTCAGTTTCTGTTGAAAGAGGTCCGCTTGTATATGCTTTGAAAATTGGAGAGGATTGGAAAAAAGTGGAGAATGATAAAGACCCGATAAAATATGGCAGTACTTATTATGAAGTAAGACCCACTACTCCATGGAACTATGGTTTACTGTACACCCCTGCAGATAAATGGGCAGGCTCTTTTACTGTTTCGAAAAAAGAAAAAGTAGCAGGCTTTCCATGGAATGCAGAGAATGCACCAATAGAAATCAAAACCAAGGCACAAAGGATCACCAACTGGCAATTGTATAATGGTATGACCGGCCCTATTCCTTATAGCATTACCTATGGTTTGGAAACCGCTAATGATACAGAGGAAGTGGTGCTGATTCCTTATGGATGTACCACATTAAGAATTTCCCAGTTCCCGGTTATTGGAAGAAGATAATTTTTGAAGAACATTTACGTTAGTTTGCAACTAACCATTAACTCATGTTGAAATTCCTGTTGCAGGAAAAGCTATCAGAAGGATTTCTTGTGATAGTGCTGTCGATCCTTGCTTTAATACATGCTTGTATATTGACCGACCTCATCCCATATGATATGGTTTGGGGAGGAAGATTGAACAGCAGGCTCGAAGCGATCAGGTTTGAAACCATTGCACTACTGGCAACATTCATTATGTTGCTGGTAGTGATTATGCGAAAAGTATATTATAACAGGGGGCTAAACCCCCTTGTTATAAAAGTTTTTTTATGGCTGATGACCGTTATGTTCCTGCTGAATGCTGCGGGTAATTTCGCATCCTATAATGTGATTGAAAAATACTTCTTTGGGCCCATCACTATCCTGATGTTTCTTTCTTGTCTCAGGCTAGCCTTAAGTAAAAGTCCTGATCATTCGGTTCCGGAATTAAACTGATACCAACTCAGGATAAGCTCTTTATAATGGCAATGATATCCTCTTCCCCAGTTTTAACAGAAGCCTGTTGAAAGCTATCATGTGCTACTTTACCTAAAGGTGTATCAAGGCCAATATCCTTTGCCAGTCGAAGGTCTTTAGCGATATGTTTTAATGCAAATGCAGCTTTATATTGTTTGCTGGTGATGGCATTGCCTTTAATTTTCAAAAACACATTCCCAATAGCGCTGTTGTTGATCAGTTCCATAAGCTGACCTGTTTCAATTCCATTTTTTTCAGCCAGCAAAACAGCTTCGGCAAGCCCCTGCGCCTGGATGGCAAGAAGGGTGTTTATGGCCAGTTTAGCAGTATTACCTGAACCTGTATCGCCAAGATGAAGTACCAGTTTACCCAGTATTTCCAAAAGCAGTTTTACTTTTTCAAATGAAGGTTTGTCGCCACCAGCCATAATCACCAACTGCCCTTCTTCTGCCTGCTTAACACTACCCGATACCGGCGCGTCAATATAATGATGATTATAAGGCTTGCAGGCTTCAGCCATTTTCATACTAACAGAAGGAGAAACAGTACTCATATTGATTATGATGCAGTCCCTGCTGTTTGATGAAAGAAGTCCATCCTTCCCGGTGATCAAATCCCTTGTCGCCTGGTCGTCGGATACCATCAGGAATACTATATTGCATTGATGCATAAGCGAAGCTGGTGAGGTAGCTGCCTGCGCGCCCTGCCGGTTAAGTTCCTGCTCTTTAGCAGCGGTGCGGTTATACACATAAAGCTTATATCCTGCATTTAGCAGGTTCTTACACATGGGAATTCCCATATTACCGAGACCGATCCAGCCAATGGTGTCATTGTTCATATATGCGAGCTTTTGTATGTTAAGGTACACCCCAAAAATTATTTCCTTAGTGGGCGTTGCAGTTTAAGATTGAAATCCTTAATATTATTTAGCTCTATGTCAAATTTTACCCCTTATATCCTCCCTATTAAAGCGGTTTATCGCCAATTAATTTATAAAAAAAATGAAATCATCAGGGCACCAGGATAATGTGGATGCACAACCTGCACTTGTGGAATCCAATGCAGGACCCCTGGCGGCAGATAACAATAAACCTACATTACCACCGGAACAAAAATCATTTAAAAAAAATGTTGATTTCACCACTAAAGAATTAATTGGATATGCCTTTGAATTCCTGTTGGTATTTCTTGCGGTATTCGCAGGCTT
>JAEWIW010000249.1 GCA_023386855.1 Bacteroidota bacterium
ATTCCAGCCCTTTGATAAAATCCTGCTAACTGCCGCCTCGCCTGAAGTGCCGCCAAAATTGCTAGAACAATTAAGAGCTGGGGGCATAATGGTTTTACCACTGGGTGAAGAAGGAAAGTCGCAGCAGATGATAAGGATCATGAAACTGAAAAATGGTGAGCTTGTTGAACAAAGTTTTGATCATTTCTCTTTTGTTCCCATGTTAAAGGGCAGGAAAGAGTAAGGCATTGCCGCGGCCTGATTTTTTTATTATATTACTCTTATTCACTAAATCGTATAGAATGAAAACATTTGGTATCGTCCTCATCGTAGTCGGGATCCTGATGATGGTATTCCGTGGTTTTAATTTTACCCGCACTGAAAAAGTGGTTGACCTCGGACCGCTGGAAGTAAATAAGAAAGAAAAAGAATCTGTTGGCTGGCCAATATACGCAGGCGGACTGGCAATAGGCGCCGGTGTTGTGCTGCTCATTGCAGGCAACAAAAAAAGATAAACGATATCATTTCATATAATGTAACAAGGCCCCCGCTATCGGAGGCCTTGTTCATTTCAACTGTTTATTCAATGGGCCTTATCGTATAACTATAGGAATATTTTTTATCCATCAGCCTGTAAGGCGCGTGTGGCAAGGCTCCCCAGCTATTATCTCCTCCTACCCCTCTTTGCTTGAGATCAATATGTAGAAAAATGTTTTCTCTTGTTTTTACATCGGTTGGATGTTGCTGCTTCTTCGTTAAGCCCGGGTCAAGGTCTTCATCACTTACATGGAGTGCGCTAAAACAAATAGGCTGGTCGCCAGTGATCATAATTCCTTTTCTGTTGTCATTGGTCAAACTGATCCACCGAACATCCGTTTTATATCCATTCTCCTGTGGACGAATATAATTCCATGTAAACTGCCCGTTCACTGAATCAGTGTATAAACCAATAAATGACGCGGTGTTCCGGTCGCTATAATTTTCCCAGGGTCCCCTACCATAATATTGCAATGTTTCAAGGCCGGGCTTTAATTGCATGCGCATACCAAACCTGGGTAGTTCCGGCAAATCGCGACCATCCATATCGATTGATGCGGTTACTTTAATTGAACCATCTGCACCAATAAGGTAATCAATTGTATACGGAACATTAATACCCTGCAGTTCATATTCCACTTTTATTGGCAATCCATTTTCATCCTGGTTTCCTATAGTAACCTTTTTCACTTTCCTGTTAATATGCGCTGTGCGCCAGATGCCGAGATAAGCCTGTGCACCGCTACCAAAATCGTTATCGGTAGGTGCCCGCCAGAAATAAGGTTCCGGGAATTGAGCGATAAGATTTTCATTTCCTGCTTCAAGCTGTTCAATTGAACCATTACGTGTGTTAAAACGCCCGCTGATTGTACCGGAATTAAAGAGTATTTTGTCCCCTTCTTTTTTGATCGTCACCTTGTTTGCTTTTTCTTCCTTCGCTGCAAAATAATTCCCTGCATAAAGGAACTGTTCCCTGGCCAGTTCAAAACCGTTTGGCACCAGTTCATTTGCCGCAGCAGTCAATGCGTATAGCTCAAGAAAGAATTCACTACCGGCTTCTGCCTTTAATTTTGGTAATTCAAGTGTTAACTCTTTTTGCTGGTGCGGTGCAAGGTTGATGGTAAAGTCTTTGCCCATCATAGGTTGACCGTTCTTTTTAATGATCCATTTGAAATTGAACTGGTCAAGATTGGTAAAATCGTAAAGATTCTTTACCAGTAACTTTCCATTCATCGCATCAATATTGCTGAAAAGAACTTTCTGGTAAACCTTTTTCACTTCATATAAACCAGGATGAGGTGAACGATCGGCGGCAACCAATCCATTTGCGCAAAAGTTTTCATCGTTCTGCAATTCAAATCCTCCCAGGTCACCTCCGTAAGCATAGAATATACGCCCGTCGCTGGCTTTGGCCTGAATGCCCTGGTCAACCCAGTCCCAGATAAAGCCACCCTGCATATGTGGTGATGAACGTATGATATCATAATATTCCTGGAAGTTGCCATTACTATTGCCCATGGCATGGGAGTATTCACACATGATAAATGGGCGTTTCTTTGATTTATCCGCTGCATAACTCTTCATATAGCCCATACCGGGATACATTGGGCAAACGATATCTGTATTCCAGTCTTCTCCGGCCTGTTCAAACTGAACGGGCCTTGAGCGATCACGATTCTTTATCCATTGATAGGCATCATGAAACACTTTACCATTTCCGCATTCATTACCCATCGACCATATAACCACTGAAGGATGGTTCTTATCTCTTTCCACCAATCGTTCAATGCGATCCATATGCGCAGGAGCCCATAAGGGAAGGTAGGCAGGATGTTTTGCTGAATCGATCCAGCCCTGGCCTGCTGCTCCCATACCATGGGTTTCAATATTGGCTTCATCAACAAGGTAAATCCCATATTGATCACAGAGTTTATACCATAAGGGATCATTAGGATAATGCGAGGTCCTGACAGCATTGATATTGAATTGCTTCATCAATTGAATATCTTTTATCATCAACTGTTTATCAGGAACATGACCTTTGATGGGATCATGTTCGTGCCGGTTAACACCATGGATATAGGTAGCTACACCATTGACCAGTAACTGTGCATTTTTAATTTCTATTTTCCTGAAGCCTATTTTGGTTCCGGTATATACCGCATCATTGTTACCATCTTTTAAAGTAATGATGCAATCATAAAGGTAGGGAAGCTCGGCGCTCCATTTAAGTGGATTGTTGATGGTAGCATTAAAAGAAACATTGAGTAGTGAATCATTGTTGAATGTATATTTTTTCTGCTGCTCAAAAACCTTATTACCCTTTGCATCATTGATGGTAATGGAAATGGTTCCTTTGGATGATTTCTTTCCAAAGTTCCGAAGTACAACATCCGCAGAGAATACTCCATTTTTATATTGCTGGTCGAGGTCAGCGTTCAGGAAGAAATCGCTTACCGATACAGGATCAAGAGCATAAAGAAATACATCACGTTCGATTCCACTAAGCCTGAAGAAATCCTGGTCTTCCATATAACTTCCATCATGCCAGCGGAAAACCTGCACGGCAATCTGGTTATTTCCTTCCTGCAACAGTGAAGTAATATTGAATTCCGCAGGTGATTTGGCCACTTTGCTCATACCTGCTTCCTTGCCATTGATAAACACCCTTGCATAACCTGAAACTGATCCAAAATGCAGGATGACCTGACGGCCTTTCCAGTTGGAAGGAATGGTAAAGTTTCTGCGGTAAGTTCCTACCGGGTTATTGGGTCCAATAAATGGCGGGTTCCGGGGAAAAGGATAAATAATATTGGTATAGATAGGGATGCCAAAACCTTTTAGCTCCCAGTTGGAAGGCACATCAATATTACTCCATGAAGCATCGTCAAGCGATGGATCATAAAAGTTAGTGATCCGGTCGGCATATTTATCGGCATAAAAAAATTTCCAGGTTCCATTGAGCGACTGGTAAAAAGGGGAACGATCATAAACATCTTCAGTTACATCTTTAGCATTATCATATAACATGAAAGAAGCATGAGGCTTTTCCTTGTTTCTGTCAAGGATAGAAGGATCTTCCCATTCATTGGAATACTGGGCAATGGAATGCGTAGCTGAAAGACAGGTTAAAAATAATAGGAGGTAATAGATCTTGAATTTCATACCGATTTTTTATTTAGGTATATGAAGGCGTTGAAACCGGTAACGTTTCCGTTTCAATAATGTGTTTTAAGGCCGGAATATAGTTCCCCGAGCTTTCTTTTTGCTAATATTACAACCCTGTCGCCTGAATTGAATGGATTTCCTATTAAAAAATGAGTGGCCCTGAAAAAAATTTTACCATCTAAATGGCGATAGCCCCGGGAAAAATCAAGGTTAAAACATAAATACAGTTATTACAAGGATGAGAAAAGGAATATTAATACCGTTAATGCTGTTGGCTTTTTCACTCTGCACCTTTGCGCAGAAAAAAGGCAGCACAAAGAAAAATACTTTCACAGGTTATATTGGAAGCAGGGCTCCCCTACAGCAGAACCCCCTGATAGAATTACCGTTGGGGGCCATTAAGCCACAGGGATGGTTGAAGGA
>JAEWIW010000250.1 GCA_023386855.1 Bacteroidota bacterium
CCATACCGTAACTACACGCGATGTGGGCAGGTTGGTTCAAATAAACCATTGGCATGCCCTTGATAACTTTTACCGATAAAGGCTTGTATTGCCCTGCTGGGGATTTCTATATCGATCCCTGGAAGCCCGTCAAACGCGCTGTGATCACACATGCCCATAGTGATCATGCCCGCTGGGGTAACGATCATTACCTTGCACACCATCATTCCATTCCATTATTACAATCGCGGCTGGGCGAAGGAAATTACCAGGGGATTGAATGGGATGAATCCCTCATGATCAATGATGTAAAAATTTCTCTGCATCCCGCCGGACATATGATCGGGTCATCGCAGGTAAAGCTTGAGTATAAGGGGGAAGTATGGGTGGTCAGTGGTGATTATAAATTAGAGAACGATGGCATCAGCGGGGCATTTGAACCGGTCCGATGCCATAGCTTCATCACCGAATCAACTTTTGGTTTACCCATTTATACCTGGAAAAAACAGGAAGAGATATTTCAATCGATACAGTCGTGGATCCTGCATAATAAAGAGCAGGGTAAAGCCAGTGTTCTCCTGGCCTATAGCCTGGGCAAAGCCCAACGGCTTCTGCCCTGCCTGCAAGGTGTCACCAGCGAGATCTATGCCCATGGCGCCATTTTCAATGCACAGGAGACCCTGAAAAATGCCGGTTGGCAACTGCCACCTGTTCATCGTGTTATACCAGAACTATCAAAGGATACCTTAAAAGGTGCAGTAGTGCTTGCTCCACCATCCGCAGCCAATACTACCTGGATGAAAAGATTTGGCTCTTCCGCTGTTGGAATATGTTCCGGATGGATGCAGGTAAGAGGAAATGTAAGAAGAAAAAATGCCGATGCAGGATTCGTATTAAGTGACCATGCGGATTGGCCCGCGTTGCTCGAAGCGGTTAAACTCACCGGTGCCGAACGCGTTTTTGTAACCCATGGATTTCAATCTGTATTTTCCAGGTACCTGAATGAACAGGGATTGATGGCCGCTGAAGTAAAAACCGAGTACGGTGAGGAAGAAGACCTTGCAACCATCACCGAACCGGATGAAGAAGCCGGGAAGGATACCACAAATGAATTGCCATGAAGCTTTTTTCAAGATTAGTGCAGCAGTTGGGTACTTCCACCAAAACCAATGAAAAGCTGGAAGCTTTGACCGATTATTTTTCGGTTGCCCATGACCGTGATAAAGTGTGGGTCATTGCTTTGTTCAGCGGAAGAAAACCGAGGAGAACAGTTAACACGACCCTGCTGGCCAGTTGGTGCCTTGAACAGGTTAACCTGCCTGGATGGTTATTCAGCGAATGTTATCATACAGTGGGAGATCTTGCGGAAACCATTGCACTGTTACTTCCCGAAGCCGATAAGGAATTGACAGACAGCCATGATCTTTCACTCAGCAACTACCTTGAACAATTCATTGCCCAGGAAAAAGAACCCGAAGAAGTTAGAAAACTTTTTATCCTTGAATCCTGGAAGCGCATGACCCAAAATGAAAGATTCGTTTTTAATAAACTCATCACGGGGAATTTCAGGATTGGGGTATCGCAGAAACTGATGGTGAATGCCCTTAGCAGGTTTGTTCAGCTTGAACCCGCCGTCATAGCCCATCGCATCAGTGGAAACTGGGATCCTTCCAATACAGGATTTGATGAATTGTTAAGCGAGCATACCACGGCCTCGGATGCTTCAAAGCCCTATCCCTTTTACCTGGCTTATGCACTTGAAGATACGCCTGAAACATTGGGTGAGCCTTCCGACTGGCAGGCTGAGTGGAAATGGGATGGCATAAGGGGACAGCTGATCAAAAGAGAAGGACAATTATTTGTATGGAGCCGGGGCGAAGAACTGATGACCGATAAATTTATCGAGTACCATGTTTTGCAGGAACATCTTCCCGATGGACTGGTACTGGATGGAGAGATCATGCCTTTCAATGGTGAGATCCCCCTCTCCTTCAATGTTCTTCAAACCCGCATCGGCCGAAAGAATGTTACCAAAAAACAATTGCAGGAAGCACCAGTTGCTTTTTTCTGCTATGATATTTTGGAATATGAAGGAAAGGACACCCGTCAACTTCCCCTTTCTGAACGCCGGGCCCTACTTGAATCAGTAATAGCCAGCGTCAATCACCCGGTATTAAGGATCTCTCAAAAAATTGAATTTGAAAATTGGGACGAGCTCACCGAAATCAGGCAGCAATCGAGGGAAAATATCAGCGTAGGACTTATGCTGAAAAAAAAATCTTCGCTCTACCAGGCGGGTCGCAAACGTGGCGACTGGTGGAAATGGAAGATCGATCCTATGACCATCGATGCGGTGATGGTATATGCACAAAAAGGAAGCGGAAGAAGAAGTAATCTCTATACAGATTATACCTTTGCCGTTCGTGATGGCGATAAGCTGGTCACTTTTACCAAAGCCTATTCAGGGCTGACCGATAAGGAATTTGCACAGGTGGATTATTTTGTCAAAAGAAATTCTATTGAAAAATTCGGCCCGGTACGGACGGTAAAACCGGAACTGGTTTTCGAGATCGCATTTGAAGGCATTGCTGCCAGCAACCGCCATAAAAGTGGCGTGGCACTGCGGTTTCCACGTATATTGAGATGGAGAAAGGATAAGAATCCTGGAGATATCAATACGCTGGACGACCTGAAGCAAATGCTGGAAATCTATGGTAAATAAAAAGAAACGGGGAAAGCGAATTTGAATACGATCATTCATACTAGGGGATTCCAGGTTATTCAAACCTGGTTATTGAAGCAAGATAAACACCCGTTTGAATTCCAGCTCCAGGCATGGACGCATATGATGGATGGTGATTCCGGCCTGGTCAATGCCCCTACTGGTTTTGGTAAAACCTATTCAGTATTTCTTGGTGCTGTCATTGATTTTATCAACCAGCATGAAGATGCATTTAGCAGGAAAAAGAACGGGCTTCAATTGATCTGGATCACTCCCCTTCGCGCCCTTGCCAAAGATATCGGCAGGGCGATGGAAGAAGTGATCGCAGGCATTGGCCTTCCATGGCAGGTGGGCATCCGCAATGGTGATACCGATATGAATGAGCGGCAGCGGCAGAAAAGAAATATGCCCGAAGTGCTGATCATTACACCTGAAAGCTTACACCTGCTGCTGGCTCAAAAAGATTATCCCAATACCTTTAAAACCTTAAGGTATATCGCGGTAGATGAATGGCATGAACTGCTGGGAAGTAAACGTGGAGTTCAGGTTGAACTTGCCCTTTCACGCATCATCGGGTTAAGAAAAAAATTTCCGACAGCTCCATTACAACTTTGGGGCATCAGTGCTACCATCGGTAACCTTGAAGAAGCAAGGGATGTATTGCTTTACCCTCTTTCACTGGTCAGAGGGCAACGCGATCATGTCATCATCCGTGCGGAAGTACATAAACCCATTGATATTATTTCCATCATCCCTGATGAAATTGAAAAATATCCCTGGGCAGGACATCTTGGATTGAAACTGATCGACAAAGTAATCCCCATCATACAGCAAAGCCGGACCACGCTGATCTTCATCAATACTAGGGGCATGAGTGAAACCTGGTACCAGG
>JAEWIW010000336.1 GCA_023386855.1 Bacteroidota bacterium
ATCATTACTGTTAGCGGGCAGTATATTTTTGGCGACAGTCCTGCATTCCGGCAGATCCTTCAACAGATCCAGCTGGTTGGACCTACCAATTACAGTGTGATCATTTATGGTGAAAGTGGAAGTGGTAAAGAAGCCATTGCACAGGAAATTCATAAGAGAAGTAAAAGAGCGAATAAACCATTTATTGCCATCGATTGTGGTGCCTTATCCAAAGAGCTGGCCGGCAGTGAACTTTTCGGTCATGAAAAAGGTGCTTTTACAGGTGCATTGAACCAGAAGACCGGAAGTTTTGAACTGGCCAATGGAGGAACAATTTTCCTTGATGAAATTGCCAACCTGAGTTATGATATCCAGATCTCTTTATTAAGAGTAGTACAGGAAAGAAGAATGCGGAGAGTGGGTGGAACAAAAGATATTGAACTGGATGTACGTATCATCATCGCCAGTAATGAGCCACTTTGGGAAGCATCCAAGAAAGGAAAATTCAGGGAAGACCTTTTCCACAGGTTCAATGAATTCAGTATGACCATTCCGCCGTTAAGAGACAGGAAGGAAGATATCATGGTTTTTGCCAAACATTTTCTACAGTTAACCAACGATGAATTAAATAAAAAAGTAAGAGGATTCTCACCTGAAGTAGAAGAGATCTTTAAAAGTTATATCTGGTATGGTAACCTCAGGGAATTGAAGAATGTTGTAAAAAGAGCAACCCTGCTTACTGATGGTGAATATATTGAAGCGAAATCCCTTCCATTCGAGATTTCCAACTTCACTAAACTAAATTTTGAAACAGGGCCTGATACCGTACCTTCTTTTAATCCCGTGCAGCAGCCAACAATCATTCCTGCTCCAAACCCCGTATCAAGGACCGTTCTCGATGAAACCACCCTGAAAGCCGCAAGCATAGACGCCGAATATGAAATGATCATTGAGGCACTTAAACAGGCGAACTTCAATAAGAGCAAGGCAGCCAAATTATTAAACATCGATAGAAAAACACTGTACAATAAAATGAAGCAGTACCAGGAGTTCAACAATCATTAGTTATAATGAATAAAATCTTACCGGAAACTGAGTTGGCATTTATACAGAAAATGTTCGTTACCAATGAAAGCCCCGACCTTTTGAAAGAAAGTTTCGCTGATTTCATACCGGCCTTGCTGTATATATACGACCCGAGGAACGAGAAGATCAAATTCATTAATAAAAAAGCAACTGAGATTCTTGGTTATACTGCCGAAGAGATCATGGGTTGGAACAATGATCTATGGTCAATGGTGTTTGAAGAAGACTGGGGGATAGTGCGCGCTGAACTTCTGAATTTTACAAAATTAAATGACGGTTCAAGCCGTTTCTATTACTGCAGGTATAACCATAAGACCAGCAAGTGGCGGCATTTTCTTACACAGGGTATGATCCTTGAGCGTGATGAAAAAGGATTACCTTCTTCCCTGCTTTTTGTTGCACAGGATATGACCGATGAAATTGAACATGAAAAAACATTCAAGGATTTATCGGAATACAAGCAAGCCATGCTGGATAAGGAAAAATTTCTTTCCAGCGGCTCATGGGAAAAGGATTTAAAATCAAACAAACATACCTGGTCGGAAGGTAAGTATCGCCTCTTTGGTTATGAAACTGAAGATATCCAATCCATTCCTGTTATTACACAAGATCTTTACAGCAGGCACCTCTCCCCTGCCGAACTGGCCAGGGTGAAAGGCATTTGGGATTATATTGAAAATGAGTGTGAACATGAATTCACCTGGGATTACGAGTTAAGAACAGTGCAGGGTGAAAGAAAAGTGCTTGAATCCTATGCAAGGATACTCAAGGATGAACAGGGAAATAAATACAAGATCATTGGCGCATCAAGAGATATAACGAAGATGAGAGAATATGAAGAAAGCCTGAAAAAGAAAATTGATGAACTGGACCGTTCAAATAAGGAGCTGGAAGAATTTGCTTATATCGCCTCGCATGACTTACAGGAACCATTAAGAAAAATCACGGCATTCAGCGAAAGGCTTAAAGAAAAAGCCAGCAGGGAGCTTAGTGAAGAAAGCAATGTTTACCTCGACAGGGTATTAGCGAGTACTGCTAATATGCGGTCATTGATCGATAACCTTCTTGAATTTTCAAGAACAAGCAGGCATAACCAGCCTTTCGAGATGACTGATCTTAATCTGGTTTTCGAGCAGGTTAAAGCTGAATTGGAATTGAAGATTGAAGAAACCGGGGCAATCATTGAGGCCCGGCCATTGCCTGTTATAGAAGGAATTCCTTCCCAAATGCAACAACTTTTTACTAACCTCTTTTCAAATGCAATCAAGTTCAGGAAAGAAAATCAACCACCCAGGATTTCTGTAAAGGCTGAATTGCTAAGTACAGAAGAAAAGCAGCAGTATCACCTGGAACCCGAAAACAGCTATTACAAAATCTTTATAAAAGATGATGGTATTGGCTTTGAGCCAGAATATGCAAATAAGATTTTCCAGATCTTCCAGCGATTACATGGAAAAGCCGAATATCCTGGATCAGGAATCGGACTTGCTATTTGTAAAAAGATAGCTGAAAACCATCATGGCCTGATCAGGGCTGAAAGTGTTCCGGGAGAGGGTGCTACCTTTATTACAATTTTACCTGAAACACAACCGTGAAAAAATGCGAACTACCGGAAGTCAAAAAATATTGGTAATAGATGATGATGAAGATGATTTCTTCATCACCAGTGATTATATCAGAAGAATAAAAGATGCTGAATTCCAGATCGACTGGTGTTACCGTTACCCTGATGCACTGGAAAATATCCGCAACAGGAAATACGACCTGTATTTCATCGATTATTATTTAGGAGCAAAAACAGGACTTCAGCTGATAAAGGAAGCTTCGGGCTTCAACGTGGAAGAACCAATGATCCTGCTTACTGGAAAAGGAAACCAGAGCATTGACCTGGAATCTATGCAGGCAGGTGCGATGGATTACCTGGTGAAGTCGGACCTTAATGAAGAAAAAATTGAAAGGTGTATCCGATATTCGCTCGAAAGAGCAAGCTCCCTTAAAGCGCTCCGTGCAAATGAAAGAAAATACAGGACACTCTTTGAGAAATCAAAGGATTCAGTTTTCATTTGCGACCAGCAGTTAAAATTCCTTGATATCAATGAAGCAACTACTGACCTGCTTGAATTGAGCAAGGAGGAGTTATTGAACAGGAGCCTGTATCATTTTATGGATGAGCATGACCGGCTCATTGTTCAACGTTCCCTGGAAAATATTGGCGAAATTGGTGATCATGAAATGGAGATCACGGCAGAAGAAGGCCAGGAAAAGAAAACCTGCATTCTATCCCTGAACACTGAATTTAACCCTGAGGGAACTGTCAATATCAATGGGATGCTGCATGATATCACCCATCTTAAAAAAGCGGAAAAAGCTACGCTGCAGGCCGAAAAACTTGCGGCAGCAGGCAGGCTGGTGCAAACCCTTGCACATGAAGTAAGAAACCCGCTTAACAATATCAATCTTGCCGTTGAACAATTAGCGCATGAAATAGATCCTGCCGCTGATGCACAGATCTATATGGATATTGTGCACAGGAACAGTAAAAGGATTGGTGATATCATTACTGAATTATTGAATTCTTCAAGGCCGGCTGAAATGGCCATGCAGCGGATAACGCTACAATTTATTGTGGATGAAAGCATTGCTGCTGCACTTGACAGGATAACCCTTCAAAAGATAAAGTTGCAGGTCAGGTATTGTGATGATCCAGCCTATATTGCGGGTGACCCGCAAAAACTCAAAATTGCTTTTTTGAACATTATCATCAATGCGATCGAAGCCATGAATGAAGAAACAGGACAGCTTCAGATCTTCATTGATAACGATTTTCAACGCCATACCGTAAGGATCTCCGATAATGGTGCAGGTATCAGTGAAGAAAATTTATCGAGGCTCTTTGAACCTTATTTCACTTCCAAAAGAAATGGATTAGGACTTGGACTTGCTGCTACACTGAATATCCTTCAATCCCATAAAGCCCATATCGACGTTACTTCCGCCCTGGGTAAAGGAACCAATTTCACCATCAGTTTTCCAAAAGCATAACAGGGTTAATTATACCCCGTGGCACGGGGGCGTGGCACGGCCCCGTGCCACGGGGTATAAAAAAACACCGGGAGGTCCCGGTGTTTTTCTTTAATACAATTGTGTATTTCACTTGTTTAGAAACCGTATCCTACATATACGTTAAAGCCACTGTTCTTGGCATTTCTTAAAACGGTATTCGACATAAAGGAATTTGATTTCTCTCCTACCTGGTTCAATCCATAATTATACCTTGCCCCAAGTGTAAAACCTTTTACATCAAATCCTAATCCACCAACCAGCCCATAGTCAAAACGGTTGAAATCATTTTCATCATACTCCACGATAGCTTCGTTAGAGTGGCCATTATCTTCCGCTTTAATGTTAGCTGAAGTCAGGTAAGCTGCATAACCACCAGCATGGATGTTGAAGTTCTTACCAAGATTGAATACGGCCAATACAGGCACTTCGAGGTAATTCAGGTTAAAGCGGTACTCTCCACCTATAAGACTATTGTTATAGGCCACTTTAGCACCTTTATTACTGTACAGAACCTCCGGCTGAACTGAGAAGCCCCTGGTAACAGGGATCTTGGCAAATAAACCAAGGTTGATACCAGCTTTCATGTTTTCATCAGTCACTTCGTCAACATAAAGGTTGGTAAAGTTCACACCACCTTTCACTCCTATTTTAGGAGTCAGGGTATACTCAGAAGAGGTTTGCTGAACCTGTGCAGATACGGAACTGGCAGATGCCATTAGTAAAAACCCCGCAAACAGCGATTTGCCAATTAACAACATTTGCTTTTTCATAGTTAACTTCATTTGTTTCACCCTTAAGAACCAAATTCTGTACCTATTGCTTGCGCGTTGAAAATCAATGAACAGCGAGGAATACATTCTACAGGGAGGCTAAATTTTCCTCATAGCTGGCATAATAGTTTTACCCATTTATAAAAAATCAGCCATGAGATCAATTTGGAGCGGGGCCATTGCATTTGGCCTTGTCAATATACCGGTAAAGATCTTCAGTGCAACACAACAGAGTGAACTGGATCTTGACATGCTGGATAAAAAAGATCTTTCCAATATCCGGTTTAAAAGAGTAAATGAAAACACGGGGAAGGAAGTGCCTTATGAGAATATCGTTAGGGCATATAACCTGGATGGTCAATATGTTGTATTAACAGATGAGGATTATAAAAAAGCCAGTCCTGAAAAATCTAAGCTGATTGAAATTGCAGAGTTCGTAGAAGAAAATGAAATTGATTCGATCTATTATGAAACACCTTATTACCTCGAGCCTCAAAAATCAGGAGTGAAAGCCTATGCCCTTTTAAGGGATGCATTAAAGAAATCCGGCAAGTCGGGCATTGCTACATTTGTAATGCGAACCAAGGAATCCCTTGCACTGGTAAAACCCATGGGTGACTTGCTGATACTTCAGAAGATACGATACGCTGAGGAGATCAGGGATTCAGAGGAAGTGAACATACCTAAGGCTGATAGCAAGCCGGCGGAATTAAAAATGGCTATAAGTTTAATTGATCAACTGACCACAAAATTTGACATTTCCAAATACAGGGATACCTATTCTGATGACCTGATGAAACTGATAAAAGCAAAAGCCAAGGGGAAGAAAATTCCGGAACCTTCCATGCGTGTGGTACATTCCAAAACTGAAGATCTTATGACACAGCTTAAGGCAAGCCTTGACAACAAGAAAAAGAAAGCGAGCTAATAACAGAGGCATACGAGTTAAACGATTCAAATTAAAAAAGCAGGAACCAATGGTCCTGCTTTTTTTTAAAGGTTGATGATGATCCTACCTTTTAGAAAACCTTGAATAGAGTTTTGCGCCACCGTCATAATCAACATATGCCAGGAAAGTGGTATCGTTATATTCAACCAGGTGGTAACGGCGTGGATCATATTCATAGTCCACGAACAATACATTTACTGTACTGGTTCCAGGGGTAATTTCCCAGTTGCGAACCAAAACTGCGGAATCATTTCCAGGGATCTTTTTTCCATTTTGGGTGATCTTCAGTACACCGTTATTATCAAAAAGGATCTGATCATCCTTGATGTAATCGTACATATACTTTTTCAGGTCGGTTTCGGCCCTTACTTCTGCATCTGTTTTAATGTAATCTACAGGCTGGTCGGCATAAAAATCCACTGCAACAAAGGCCTTGTTTTGAGCAAAAGCTTTAAAGGCTTCCGTTTTCTTTGCGATTTCAGATTTTGGAGTTTCTTCCTTTTGGCAGGAAAATGTAAGTACGGATAAAAGTAATAGTGGTAAACAGATGTGGGTAAGTGATTTCATGGTACTTTTTTATTGATAGTTAATGAATACAGGTAAACCAAAGGTTATGATAGGATGGTGGAGGAACATAACGACCAGCATTATGCGTATAAACCGGCAAGATAGATAATTTCCGCATTATCCAAAATATCCGGAATCATTGGCTTTCAGGCCGCCGTACTTCCTCTCCGCACCTGCAGGATCTGGTAAATCATGGCGCCAAACATAGGAACTGAGACCACGATGATCGACCAGAAGCTTTTTTGTGATTTTTCAAGGTGATCATTGTTGGCAACCAGAAATATTGACCAGATCCAATAAATGAATCCAAGCATAAAACTTCCAAATATTATATAATTAGCATATTGATACTCAAATGATTTCAATGCCAGGCCCAGGAATAGCACCAGGTGACTAATTATTCCAAGGTAGAAAGAAGGTTTAAAATAGCTACGCATATTTCAAAGTTGGTTATACATCCTGGGGATGCGGGTGATTATTATATACGAATCTTATGCCACCAAAGCGTTTAGGTGACCAATAAAAAATTTAAAAGATTATGAGTCCTTCTTCTTTTGTTCTGGTACAGGTTCCATGGGAACATGCTTTGCCTCGGGAATTTCTTTTTCTTCGGTCTTTACAATAAAGACTGCAGTATCATTAGGGTGAATTCCACCACCCACCGACAAGGCGTAAGTTTTAGTGAACTGGGCGCCGAAATAAAGAATCAATGAAGAATAATATACCCAGGTAAGCAGTATCACAATAGAGGCCGCTGCACCATAAGTAGTACTAAGTTCAGATTGACCCAGGTAAAAACTGATCCCGAATTTTCCAAGCAGAAACAGGACTGCTGTAAAGGCTGCACCGATAAAAGCATCTTTCCATTTAATCCATGCATCGGGAAGTACCTTGAAAATAATGGCGAACAATATCGTGATCACCGTAAGCACTACAACATAGTTTAATACCTGGAAAAGTATCAATAAGGCATCTTTAAAATATCTTTCAAGTGTATCACTCATGGCGGTAAGAAAGGCACTGATCACTAGAGAAACAAGGAGTATAAACCCAAGTGAGATCACCATTGAAAAAGAAAGCACCCTGTTTTTGATCAGCTTCAACCATCCTTTCTTTGGTTTGGCCTTTACAGACCATATATAATTTATCGAATCCTGGATCTCAATAAATACTCCCGTAGCACCTACGATCAGCAAGGCAGATCCTATAATTGTACCAATGGTACTCTTACCCAGTTGCTGGGTATTTTTTATGATCTCCTGGATTTGGGCAGCAGCTTCTTTTCCAAGAAGACCATCCAGCTCGAAAAAAATTCTACCCTGGACTGCTTCTCTTCCCCAGAATAAACCGGCAAGAGATATGACAATGATCAACACGGGACCCAGGGAAAATACGGTATAATAAGAAAGAGATGCGCTTAACTTAAATGAATTATCATCCATAAAACCTGATGTTGTTTTCTTCAGGATGTCCCAGTAAACTTTCAGTTTTTTCATATAATCCTAATGGTTTCCCGTGTTGGTCATAGTACATTATTGATGCTACCGGGCATCTTCTTCGTTTCTCTTTTCTGTTTTTTTCTGGATGTTTTCTACTTCAAGAATGAAATTGTTTATGTTTGGATCCGCATAGGTACCATATGCATCCGTAAGAGTACCTTTCTTTCCATCGTTAGTTTCAATAACGTAAAGGATGGCCATATCCTCAGGGTCTGATACTCCTTCAAAACGAAAGAAGTTCACCACTTTTACTTCTTCTGGTTTATAGAACCTATCCGACTGAAGCGATTTCATTCCTTCATCGGTTACTTTAAAATCTTCAGTGTATCCATCGCTAACCATTTTGTTCAGACAACTGGTAAGGCTTTTCATATATGGAACCGACTGGTATTGATTGGTCAACATAAAAGGTGTTTTAGTTTTACTTATAAAAAACTTTGCCAGAGAAGGGTATAAAAAAGCCGGTCCATAGGGCCGGCCTTATATAATGGATTGTACTATATATACTGATGCGCATTAAAGGTTCCTGTCAACTGCATCCCCGATATTGTCAGCAGCATCATTAACTGCCTTGTGCATATCACGGTACTTCTTGATCACATCATGAGAAGTTTTCAATGAAGACTTTTGGTTTGTGATCAACTGCCTAACATCCGTGTTCATGTCAGCATCAGTTTTTAAAGCTGAATCGTATGCTTTTTGCGCGGCATCCTCCCCGAATTCACAGTTCTCCAGGACTGCCTGGCGATTCTTGCCACTGAAAGTTGCCTTAACATCCATCCACACACGGTATATCTTACCTGAAGTAGTAGTACCAGTTGCAGGTTCACCGCCCAATTTTACCACTTCCTGGGTTAGCTCGGAAGCATATTGGCGGCTTTCTTCAGCCATCCTGCTGAAGATTGTGCGTAGATCCACATCAAGATCGCGAGCTTCTTCAATAGCGCGCTCATATCCAACGATCCTGTCATTATTGATTCTTATCAGGTCATTTAAAACCTCTACAATGTTGTCATTAGTAGTCATAGTAATGTTGTTTTAATATTTATACTTAGATACCTTTTATCATTAAAATTCTATGCCCGGAAAGGATTAAGGGCATTCAATTCAATTAAGTGCCATGAATTATTTAAATGAAAATTGCCTGTAGAAATAATTCCACTCAGGTTTTTGCGTTTATAAAAAAATGGCATGATACTCGTTTATTAAAAAATGTTTTATCTTGCTTTAATTACTAACAATTAAATTCTATTTTATGGCAAAAGCTGCAAAGAAAGTAGCTAAGAAAGCTGCTCCTAAAAAAGCTGCGAAAAAAACCGCTAAGAAAGCTGCTACCAAAAAAGTAGCTAAGAAAGCTGCTCCTAAAAAAGCCGCAAAGAAAGTAGCGAAGAAAGCCGCTCCTAAAAAAGCTTCAAAGAAAACTGCGAAAAAAACCGCTAAGAAAGTAGCTAAGAAAGCTGCTCCTAAAAAAGCTGTTAAGAAAGCAGCTAGAAGGTCTAAAAAAGCATAGCTTATCAAATTACATGGGGGCTGTTTCAGGAATGAGACAGCCTCTTTTTTTTCTCCTATACAGGTTTCGGCTAATTAGCAATTATTAATTTGAATGATGCTTATTGCTGAACAGCGCTTTCGTGAAGGACTTTAAGAATTTTCATTAATGTTTTTTCTGCCACTGTCAATCCTGTTAATTCATCAGGCTGCTCAATATCATCAAGGTGCTTAAGATATGTTTCAAGATTATTTTCTTCGTATAAATTGATCAGGCCTGGATGAACATAATACTTTTTGCAAACGGTACGTGTATTACCCAATTTTTTGGATACCATGTCAAGGGCCTCAACAATCTTTTTCTTTTTCTCGGTTTCATTGATCGCCTGCCCTACCGATTTGAAAGCCCATAGAATATGAAGAGAGCCAGCCCAGGTACGAAAATCCTTGGCGGTACACTCCATTCCCAGGTGCTCCTTAAGGTAAGCATTCACTATACCTGAGTCAATTACTTTACGGTTTCCATCAGTGTCAAAATACTGGAAGAGTTCTTTACCTGGTATGTCGCGGCAAGCCTTGATAGCCCTGGCAATGCGCCGGTTTCGAAGGTCTACCTTATGTTCAATTCCTTTTTTGCCAGTGAAGCAGAAACTGACCTTACTTCCATCGATAGAAACATGTTTATCCTTCAATGTAGTGAGGCCATATGATCCATACAATTTTTCATAACCACTGTTGCCAATGCGGATATAGGTTCTTTCCATCAGGCTAACCACCAGTGCAAGTACTTTTTCCTGGTTCAGGTCTTTTGAAGCAAGATCTTTTTCCACCTGGAGCCTTAGTGCCGGTAGTTTTTTTCCAAATTCATACATCCGGTGAAATTTGGTTTCGTGCCGCAGGGTATGCCATAAGCTATGATAACGATATTGTTTTCTTTTCCTGGCATCAAGCCCTGTTGCCTGGATATGTCCATTAGGTAAAGGACAGATCCAGACATTCATCCATGCCGGCGGAATAGCAAGTTTGCGTATCCTTTCGAGCTCTTCCTTTTCCTTTAATGGTTTTTCGAGATAGAGATACTGAAAGCCTTTTCCCTTTTTAATTCTCTTAATACCTTCAGACTGGTCACATACGTACACCAGTGTAGCCAGCTTTGCTGTTTTTTCATAGTCACGATCAATGGTAAGAAAATCTTTATGCGTCAAACCTTCTGTCAGCATTTTAATGGATTTATTTTTTGTCGGGTTGACCCTTGCAACCAGTTGATGATGGTTCGTTATACCGGTATCGTATTCTTAGCGCAGCCATCACCAGGTTAATTAAAAGAGAAAAGGAGTTTGTTACAATAATGGGCAGGTCATCTTTTTTGACCCCATACCAGATCCACAATGAGATGCCGGCAATCAGCACGATAATCATTACAATAGAAACCTGTGCGGCTTCTTTTTCTTTAAACATTTTTATTACCTGTGGTAACATGGAGATGCTGGTTAATGTTCCTGCACCAATCCCAATCAACTGAACTTCGCCCATTCCAAAAATTATCATCGTCATTTAATTTGTCAACATTAAAAAAAGCCAGGCGTTCTGCCTGACTTTTTTAACCCCTAAACCCTACTGCTTATGAGCGCAGTTTTTTCAGACTATTCTTCTTCTTCAGATTCAGCCTGGAAGTTGATATCGTTTTCTGCAATTGAAGTCAACAGCTGATCTGTATCCTTCTCTTCCTGCAAGGTTTGTTCCATCAGGTCGGCAACATCGTCCATTCCCATTGTACGGGTAAGTTGAACCAGGCTGCCATAGCTGGCGATCTCGTAATGCTCGGCCTTTTGGGCAGCAACGATCAGGGCAACGTCGCGGGTCATGGTTCCCTTCTCCGTTTCTTCCATGATCGACTGGGCTTCGGCAACCAGGCCATCCATAGCTTCGCATTTCTTAGCCTGGGCTTTTTTACCCATGATCTCGAAAGCCTGTTCAAGCCGGCTAACCTGCTCTCTTGTTTGTTCAATATGGTTCTCGAAAGCTTCTTTCAGCGTATCAGTGGTAGCTGCCTTTTGCATTTTGGGCATTGCCTTCAGCAATTGCTTTTCGGCATAATAGATATCTTTCAGCATGTCAACAATGAATTTTTCCAGCATGGAATTCTGCTGCGATGCGGTTGAACTGCCTGTAGATTTTGTACTAGCGTTAGACTTTTTGGTTGACGTAGTACTTTTTTTCGTACTTGTCGATTGTCTTGGCATAATTGGAAATTTTGATGATTAATTTTCGTGAGTAGGATAAAAAAATATGCCATATGAAAGCCATAAAAAAAAATGGCATGAATATTTGGTTAATGCAGGGCAATGAACCAGATAGCCACAACCACCCCCTCATTAAACGAGGAGGAATTAATCCGTAAACTGAAAGCAAGGAATGAAGATGCATTCCTTTACCTGTACAACAATTATTCAGGCGCATTATTAAAAGCGATTCTCCAGATTGTTCAATATGAAGAGGACGCCAATGACTGCCTGCAAAAAGTATTTATCAATGTTTGGCAAAAAATTGAAGGTTATGATTCGCGCAGGGGAAAATTATACACCTGGCTGTTGAATATTGCCCGGAATGCCGCTATTGATGTTACCCGATCACAGGCTTTCCAGCAGCGTAAAAAGAATATTTCCTTCAACTATTGCGATGTTTCCATCATTAATTCACAGCATTATTACATGAAAACCGATGGAATCGGATTGTACCAGCATATAGCGCGGCTCAAACCCCAGCATAAAAAGCTGATCGACCTGGTTTACTATAAAGGGTATTCGCATCCTGAAATAGCGGCGATGGAAGCACTCCCACTAAATACTATTAAAACAAGGGTCAGGACTGCCTTGTCGCAGTTAAGAGGCATGATGTGCAATGAATCCTAATGACCCCGTGGCACGGGGGCGTGCCACGGGGTAGGCCATGTAGAATAATTTCCACGAAATCCATAAAGCCACTTGTCAAATAAAATTTCCCCGAAATGGCTGGTATTAGTTTTGAAAAAGATTGTATAAATCTCTTCTCATGCTGCCCGATACCGACATCAAATTTTTAAAAGAAAGGATCGAGGAATTGCGAAGTGCATTGTTTTTCAGCCTTAGCGATTCCCTGCTTAAAATGCCTACCACTATTGTATCCACATTAAAAGTGGATGAGGTAGGCCAGATCTGGTTTATGATTCCGCGCCCCGCACAGGCTCTTCACCAGTTCGACAAAGAGTTCCCTGCACGGCTCGATTACTTTCAAAAAGGAAAACAGTTTTACATTAAAATCAATGGTAAAGCTTCAATTGTCGATGATCCTGAAGACATCAACAGCATCATTTCCCTTTCTGAAGATGTAAAGGAACTGGCTCTTCACAAAATGGTGCTGGTTAAAGTAAAGATGTTACATGCTGATTATTATGAAAAGGAGATCAAGCCCGTTTCACCAATACAGCAATTGCGGAACCTTTACCACAAATGGTTTCATGACCAGCAACCAGGATGGCGGCCTTACCGGATGCAACCCGGGTTTCAAAATAGTTCTTTAATGAATTTTTAGATCGGATTGAATCTGTTCAAGTGATTTACCTTTTGTTTCAGGTAAAAAACGCCAAACAAAGAACAGGTGCAACACCATCATGGCGCAATAAAATGCGAAGGAATAAAACCCTCCCATCCGGCTTCCCTCAACAATAATAGGGAAGGTCCAGCTGATGATGGCAGCCATTATCCAATGCGTAAAGCTACCCAATGATCCACCCTGCGAGCGAACGGAGTTGGGAAATATCTCTGAAATAAACACCCATATAACAGCTCCCTGGGAGAAGGCAAAGAAGGCGATGAAACCTACCAGGTAATAGATCACCATGGGGCTGCTATGTTCGGGATGATAAAACGCAGAAGCGGTTAACAAAAGAAAGAGTATCATCCCAAAGGAGCCAATGATCAGCAGCTTCTTTCTTCCAAATTTATCAATCAAACTCATCGCCAATAAAGTAAAGGCAAGGTTTGCAATACCAATATAAACTGATTGCATGAAGGCATTGGAAGTATCAAAACCTGCCATCTCGAATATTCTTGGCGCATAATAAATAATGGCATTGATGCCGGAAAGCTGGTTGAACATAGCCAGCAGCACGGCAAAGGCAACAGGCTTGCTATATTTTTTCTGGAACAGGCTATCGGGTTTAACCGAAGCATCATTTGCATCAAGCCTGTAATTGCTTATATCACCTTCGCCCACTTTAAGAAAAACCTTTTCTGCCTCTTCGGGGCGATTATTCATCAATAACCATCTTGGACTTTCCGGGATAGACCTTAAAAGTATAGCAAACAATGCGGCAGGTACCAGCATGATTCCAAACATCCATCTCCAGGCTTCTTCTCCCAATCCTGAAAGGATATAATTGGTGAGGTATGCGATGAGAATGCCGACCACTATATTCACCTGGAAAGAACCAGCAAGCCTGCCCCTGATCCTGGCGGGTGAAACCTCTGAAATGTACATGGGGCCTACCACCGAGGAAGCACCAACGGCAAGACCTCCAATCATTCTGAAGATGATGAATAGGATCCAGCTTGATGTAACTGCACACCCGATTGCAGAAGCCAGGTACATAAGGGCGATACCAGTGAGGACTGTTTTCCTGCCAAACTTTTGTGCAGGAAGTGCTGCTACTACAGAGCCGATCACTGTTCCGATCAGGCTGGAGGCAACAGTGAAACCCTGCCAGAAAGAATCCAGTTGCCAGAGTTTCTGGATCGTTTTTTCAGCACCGGATATTACAGCGGTTTCAAATCCAAAAAGAAATCCACCAAGGGATGCGATCAATGCAATCCTTACAGCATAGCCATATCCTTTTAATGAAGCACCGGGTGAAGCAGCAGAATTGGTTGTTACTTGCATGAGCAATTATTATGGTAATGAATAATCAGAATTGCATTGCCCGCATCACCAGTGTGGCGGGCATTTCTTCGTTATAAAAATTAATACTTCCTGTTTTTTCTTCAGCTCTTTTTTCCAGTATGCGGATCATGATCTCCATGGCTTTCTCACCCTGCCCATAAGGATACTGTTCAATGGAAGCCAGTGGCGGATGGATAGTATACCTGGTGATATTGAGATTCGCATAGCTGGTAAAAACGATTTCGTTATTGACATCAATATTTTGCTGTAATGAATACTGTACAGCATCCATATGAACATAATCATTAAAAGATATGATAGCCTGCGGCCTGGTTTTGAGGGCAAGCAATTTTCGCATGGCTTCATATGTACTCTCTTTTGAAAGGTCGGTGGTTTCCACCATTTGCATGTCAACCTTCAGCTTCTTCTTTGAGATGCCCTCAATATATCCATTCAATCTTTCTTTTGTTGCCAGCATTTTTGAAGGCCCATTAAGCAGTGCAATACGTTTGTAGCCCCTGCTGAAAAGCCAGTTGACCATGTCAACAGTTCCCTGGTAAAGATTTGAAAATACCTTGTGCACATTTTCCATAGGAGGAACACGATCAAAAAATACCACCGGTATACCATATTTTTTGAGCGACTCGAGGTGTTCGTATTGCTGGGTAGTTTTTGAAAGTGAAATGAGCAAACCATCTACCCTTTGCTTTTTCATAGTTTCCACCACTTTCATTTCGCGGTTGACATCATCATAACTCTGACCAAAAAGAATGGTATAATCATGTTCCATCGCTGCCGCTTCAATACCCCCGATGGCCTCAGAGAAAAATTCTTCACGGATATAAGGAAGAACAACTCCAATAACAAAGGTCTTTTGCTGTTTGAAAAATATGGCTTTGGGATTAGGCTCATAGTTGAGTTCGCGGGCAAGTTCACGAACCTGTTCCTTCGTTTTCAGGCCAATGCGTGGATGATCGTTCAAGGCGCGGGATACAGTTGAAACGGAAACATTCAGTCGCCTTGCAATTTCTTTTATGGTTGGTATACTGTTTTCCAATTCGCCGTGAATTCGGGGTTTAACTGCTTAAGGTTATAAAGATATCCTGTTTAAGGGTTCAAAATACCATTGAATTTTAGCAGGAAGGAAATCCTGTAAAGCGGGTTTATAAGATTATTTTTGTGAACAAGCGCAGGATTATATATTTGCATGCCTTTGGGGAATTAGCTCAGTTGGCTAGAGCGCTACGCTGGCAGCGTAGAGGTCACCGGTTCGAGCCCGGTATTCTCCACCCCCGCCCGACTAAGCTTATGCGAAGTCGGGCTTTTATTTCTAAGCTTCAATAATGGAACATTGATATACCAAAACTTTTCATTAGTTCCGAAC
>JAEWIW010000355.1 GCA_023386855.1 Bacteroidota bacterium
TTCCAGCCCTTTGTTCGCCAGGGTAACCCGGTAATTTTTATGGATGAGCGTTCGGCTGAACTGACCAAGTATGCCGCCAACTCCTTCCTGGCCACAAAGATCTCTTTCATGAACGAGATCGCACAACTTTGCGAGCGCCTCGGTGCAGATGTGGATATGGTAAGAAAAGGTATTGGTGCCGATGACCGTATCGGAAAGCGATTCCTCTTCCCTGGTATCGGTTATGGAGGAAGTTGCTTCCCCAAAGACGTACAGGCCCTCCACAAATCGGCAAGCCAGGTGAATTATGACTTCCGTATCCTGAACGCGGTAATGGAAGTGAATGAAATGCAGAAATATCACCTGATCCCCAAGATCATGAAATATTTCAAAGATGATATCAAGGGTAAAAGATTCGCTTTATGGGGTCTTGCCTTCAAACCCAATACAGATGATATCCGCGAAGCACCAGCCTTATATATCATTGATTCACTGCTGAAGCATGGAGCAGAAGTATGTGCTTATGATCCAGAAGCAATGAAGAATGTAAAGGGCATTTATGGTGAACGCATTGGATTTGCCGATAACCAGTACGATTGCCTGCAGGATGCCGACGCACTGATCATTGCTACAGAATGGAACGAATTCCGGACACCTAACTTCCTTAAGATCGTGAGTTCACTGAAGAATAAAGCTATTTTCGATGGAAGAAATCTTTTTGAAACAAAGGCAGTTAAGGAACTCGGGTTTCATTACGATAGTATCGGTCGTCCCTTTGTAGATTAACGGGTGCCGATCATCCGCCGTACCAAAGTTGAAGATTGAAAATTTAAATATTAATGGCTTTAGAAAGAGTACTTATCACCGGTGCTGCCGGTTTTCTTGGATCGCATCTTTGCGACCGCTTTATTAAGGAAGGCTATCATGTGATCGCCATGGATAACCTTATCACCGGTGATCTTCGTAACATCGAGCACCTCTTTAAACTTGAGCAATTTGAATTCTATCATCATGATGTTTCAAAGTTTGTTCACGTTTCCGGCCATATAAAATATATTCTTCATTTCGCATCACCTGCAAGTCCTATAGACTACCTGAAGATCCCCATTCAGACCCTGAAAGTGGGATCCCTGGGAACACATAACCTGCTGGGACTGGCCAAGGATAAGGGCGCCAGGATACTTGTAGCTTCTACCTCTGAAATATACGGTGATCCGGTTGTGCACCCGCAGAATGAAAATTACTGGGGTAATGTGAACCCTGTTGGTCCAAGAGGGGTTTATGATGAAGCCAAAAGATTCCAGGAAGCCATGACCATGGCTTACCATAATTTTCATGGGCTTGAAACCAGGATCATCAGGATATTCAATACCTATGGTCCAAGAATGAGGCTCAATGATGGTAGGGCATTGCCGGCATTTATCGGCCAGGCCTTGAGAGGGGAGGACCTTACCGTATTTGGTGATGGAAGCCAGACCAGGTCATTCTGTTATGTTGATGACCTTGTAGAAGGAATTTACAGGTTGCTTTTAAGTGATTACAGTCAACCGGTAAATATTGGTAATCCCAATGAAATAACACTGAAAGAATTCGCTGAAGAGATCATAAGGTTAACCAATACCAGCCAGAAGATTGTTTATAAACCATTGCCCGAAGATGATCCCAAACAAAGAAGGCCGGATATTACAAGGGCAAAAGAAATATTGGGATGGGAACCCAAAATTGACAGGGCAGAAGGATTAAAGAGGACTTATGAATACTTCCGGAACCTTCCACGCGAAGAGTGGTACAAGCAACCAAAGGAATTTGAAAGCAGGATGTAATATGACAGGGATAACAAAAACTATCATGATCACTGGAGGAGCCGGGTTTATCGGCTCGCATGTTGTGCGTCTGTTTGTCAATAAATATCCTGCCTACAGGATCATTAACGTTGATGCGCTAACATATGCAGGCAACCTGGAAAATCTTGTTGATATACAGCAGGCACCCAATTATATTTTTGAAAAAGCGGATATCACCAGTGAAGAACAGGTGGAGGCCTTATTTGAAAAATATCATTTCGATGGTGTCATTCATCTTGCTGCGGAAAGTCATGTCGATCGTTCCATAACTGACCCGCTTTCCTTTGTAAAAACTAATGTACTCGGCACAGCGGTTTTACTCAACGCATGCAGGAAGGCCTGGAAGGATAACAGGGAAGGCAAACTGTTCTACCATGTGTCTACAGATGAAGTGTATGGTTCACTGGGAGAGGAAGGTTTCTTTACGGAAGAAACCGCATATGATCCAAGATCTCCCTATTCAGCATCCAAAGCTTCTTCCGATCATTTTGTAATGGCGTATCATCATACCTATGGTTTGCCGGTGGTATTGTCGAATTGTTCCAACAATTATGGATCACATCATTTTCCTGAAAAACTGATCCCTTTAATGATCAATAATATCCGCAACAACAAGCCTTTACCAGTCTATGGTAAGGGAGAAAATGTTCGCGACTGGTTATATGTTGATGATCATGCAAGAGCCATTGATACCATTTTTCACAAGGGGAGAATTGGAGAGAAGTATAATATTGGTGGATTTAATGAATGGAAAAATATTGACCTGGTGCACCTGCTCTGCGGCATCATGGACCGTAAACTCGGCCGGCAGGAAGGCACATCTGCCAAGCTGATCACTTATGTTACCGACAGGCCTGGTCATGATCTTCGCTATGCCATAGATGCTTCTAAATTGAACAGGGAACTGGGCTGGTATCCAAGCCTTCAGTTTGAAGAAGGACTGGAGAAAACGGTTGACTGGTACCTTAATAACGAGGCCTGGATAAAGAATGTAACATCGGGTGAATACCAGCATTATTACGAAGAGCAATATCATGGTCGTTAAATAATTTCTCATGCCTTTTATTGAAACGGGATTCAGTGGTCTCCTTATTTTTGAGCCAAAGGTTTTTGAAGATTCAAGGGGATACTTCTTTGAGTCTTATAATGAACGAGCATTCCATGAGCAAGGAATCGATGTTAAGTTCGTACAGGATAACCAGTCGAGTTCTGCATATGGCGTAATACGCGGGTTGCATTACCAGTTACCTCCTTTTGCTCAAACAAAGCTTGTTCGTGTTTTAAGCGGAAGAATTATTGATGTTGCCGTTGATATCAGGAAGGGGTCGCCTACTTATGGTGGTGTCTTTAAAATTGAATTATCCTCAGGAAATAAAAAACAGTTGCTGATACCCCATGGGTTTGCACATGGATTTTCCGTGCTGAGTGCGCAGGCTGAAGTGCTTTATAAATGCGATAATTTTTATAACAGGGAAAGTGAAGGAGGGATTTATTTTAACGATGCAAGTTTAGCGATCGATTGGGAGATCCCTGTTGAGCACCAGATCATTTCCGATAAGGATCAGCACAATCCCATGCTCACACAAATTAAAAACAGTTTTGAATACCAGGAAAAATAAGATCCTTGTAACCGGTGCCAATGGCCAGGTAGGAATGGAGTTTCAGGCATTGTCCTATGCTTTTCCTCAATTTGAATTTCTATTTGCCGATCGTGAACTGCTTGATATAAGTGATGCAACGGCCGTAAATGATTTGTTCACGCAAAATGATTTTTATTTCTGCGTTAATTGTGCTGCCTATACGGCCGTGGATAAAGCAGAGGTTGAAAAAGAAATAGCATTCAGGGTGAATGCTGTTGCCCCCGGTGTACTGGCTTCGGCCTGTAATAAAACCGGTGCAGGGTTTATTCATCTTTCAACCGACTATGTTTTTAATGGTAAATCTTCTGAACCCTATACAGAAGAAATGGATACTGACCCCGTGAATTATTATGGATATACCAAGCTGGAAGGCGAACGAAATTGCATGAAAGTGAATGAGCACTCTATTATTATTCGTACTGCCTGGGTATATTCAGAATATGGAAACAATTTTGTGAAAACCATGCTTCGGTTAATGAACAGCAGGGATGCCATTAATGTAGTGAACGACCAGGTAGGAGCACCCACTTATGCTAAAGACCTTGCAGAGGCCGTAATGAAGATCATTTGCTTTGAACAAAGATTGCCTGGTATATACCATTATTCGAATTCAGGAAGGATCAGCTGGTACGATTTTGCAGTTGCCATACGTGATATTGCCGGATTGCACTGCGCTATTCATCCTATTACCACAGAACAATATCCAACACCGGCTGCACGGCCCTCATTTTCCTTACTGGATACTACAAAAATTCAAAGCATTTTTGGTATAGGTATTCCTTCCTGGCGGGAAAGCCTTTCCTATTGCCTGCAAAGGGTAAAAAGCCTTGAGGGGTAATGTATCATGCTGACTCCTGGTACCGATATCATTTGTTTTGCTTTATCGAGATGGGATTCGCCCATTTCTTCCCCTGCATGGTCCATAGCAAAGGAGCTGGCAAAGACGCATCGTGTATTTTATATTGATCATCCCTATTCCCTGAAAGATGTAATTGCAGAATGGAATACATCGCAGGTGAAAGCCCGTGCGCAGCACTGGTTTGGAAGCATGCCCAATAGCTTTATTCCCCTTGAACATCTTCCTGAACTGAGAGTGGTTGTTCCACCTATAACGATCCCTGTTAATTTTATTCCTGGAGGTTCCTTGTATAAGAGGATGGCCGCAATCAATGATGCAAGGCTCATAAAGATGCTTTCATCAATTGTAAGGGAGTTTGATATTCAGCATTTTGTTTTCCTCAATTTTTTTGATCCTTTTTTTCTTCAGACTTTACCTGGAAGAATAAAACCATTGAAGTATGTATATCAATGCATGGATGATATTTCCGAAG
>JAEWIW010000361.1 GCA_023386855.1 Bacteroidota bacterium
TCCGGGTCTTAAATGGCAGGATATCTATGAAGCCAACAAGGACAGGATCAAGGATCCTGATCTTATTCAACCGGGATGGGAATTGACCATACCACGGAAATAAGCATACAACAAAGTTGCAGTCCAGCGCCGCATACAATAGAGGCAGTCCAGGGCTGCATACAAAATGAGCAGTCCAGAGCCGCATACAATAGAGGCAGGCCATGGCCGCATAAAAAAAAGATGCAGTCCAGGGCTGCATACAAAAAAGAGGCAGTCCAGGACCGCCTCTTTTGTTTTTCAGTGTTGTTATAAACTCATGTGATTGCAGGTGCATTAACGCAGGAACAGCATTTCCCTGTATTTGGGCAGCACCCAGTACTGGTCGCCGATCAGCAGTTCAAGTTTGTCCACATGATAACGGATCTTATCAAAATAAGCATCCTTTACTTTTTCTCCATAAGCAATGGCCTTTTCACGCGTATTGCTGATCTTATTGCAGACCTTCCTTGCTTCGATCATTTCCAGTACCAGCTGGCTTACATTGCTGATATGAAGTGAAATTTTTTCAAGGATCTGTTTTTGTTTCAGGAAGGTTTCTTCAGCAAGCCCCACTTCTTTCAAGCCCTTGATATTTTCAATCAAAACATTCTGGTATTGAATAGCTGCCGGCAGAATATGGCTGGTTGCCATTTCACCCATTATCCTTGCTTCGATCTGTACTTTCTTAATGAACTTCTCTAGTTCTATTTCATGCCTGGCTTCAAGTTCTGCATGCGTAAAAACATCATTCTTATCAAACAGCTGCTTTGCCTTATCGGTTACCATAGCATCAAGCGCCATAGGTGTGGTGCGAAGGTTGGGAAGGCCACGTCTTTCAGCTTCCTTATGCCATTCTTCACTATAACCATCGCCTTCAAACAACACTTTCTCGCTACTTACAATGTATTCACGGATCACGTGCATGATGGCGATCTCTTTCTTATCTCCTTTTTCGATCAGTGCATCAACATCTCTTTTGAAATTGGCGAGTGTTTCTGCAACAATGGTATTTACCACAGTCATTGGGTTGGCGCAATTTGCGGTAGACCCTACTGCGCGGAATTCAAATTTATTCCCGGTGAAGGCAAAAGGTGAGGTCCTGTTACGGTCAGTATTGTCGAGCAACAACTCAGGGATGCTGCGATGCAGGTCAAGTTTGAGGATAGCTTCATCCTGCTCGTCGAATTTATCACCTACTCTTTCCTTGATATCCTGCAAAACCTTGGTAAGATAATTTCCAATGAATACAGAGATGATCGCGGGAGGCGCTTCATTGGCTCCAAGCCTGTAATCATTACCTGCAGAAGCGATGGATGCCCTTAACAGGTCGCTGTAATCATGTACCGCCTTAATGGTATTGACAAAGAAGGTCAGGAACATCAGGTTGGTTTTCGGCGTTTTGCCAGGGGCAAGAAGATTTACACCGGTATCGGTTGCCATGCTCCAGTTGTTGTGTTTACCGCTACCATTGATGCCGGCAAAGGGTTTTTCATGCAGCAACACACGCAATTTATGCCTGCGTGCAACACGATCCATGATATCCATCAACAAGGTGTTATGGTCAACAGCAACGCTCACTTCTTCAAATATGGGAGCACATTCGAACTGGCCGGGAGCTACTTCATTATGACGGGTCCTTAATGGAATGCCCAGCCTGTAACTTTCATTTTCAAAATCACGCATGAAAGAATAAACCCGCTCAGGAATGGATCCGAAATAATGATCTTCCAGCTGTTGCCCTTTGGCAGCGGCATGACCAAACACTGTTCTTCCGCTTACCACCAGGTCGGGGCGCGCATTGAACATGGCTTCATCGATCACGAAATATTCCTGCTCCCATCCAAGGGTAGCAGTAACTTTTGAAACATTTTTATCGAAATAATTACAAACTTCTACTGCTGATTTATTCAGGGCTTCCAGTGCTTTCAGCAGGGGTGCTTTGTAATCCAGCAGTTCACCCGTATAGGATACAAAGATGGTAGGAATACAAAGGGTTTTCCCCTGTGCAATATCCATGATGAAGGCTGGAGAAGAAGGATCCCATGCGGTATAACCCCTTGCTTCAAAAGTAGCACGCAGACCACCATTAGGGAAAGAGGAAGCATCTGGCTCCTGCTGGATCAGCGTATCACCATCAAATTGTTCAATAGGAGTTCCGTCACTTTTTATGGTAAAAAAGGAATCATGCTTTTCGGCAGAAACGCCGGTTAAAGGCTGGAACCAGTGGGTGTAATGGGTCACGCCCTTGGTTTCTGCCCATTGCCTGAGCCCGGCAGCGATCTGGTTGGCCACTACGCGGTCGATTTTCTTGCCCCCTTTAATGGAGCCGAGCAGGCTTTTGAATGCCTCGTCGCTCAAAAATTCCCGGGCCGTTTTCATAGTGAAAACATTTTCGCCGAAAATTCCGGTGATCTTGGCGGATGCGGCAACAGCTGTCCCGTTTGATTGGGTCAGGTTGTCAATAGCTTTTAATCTTAATGATTCCATTGATGTGTTTTTTGCTGATGCAAGATAAATTAATCTGGAGTTTACAACGTATTTTTTTTAAAAGAATGTCAAAAAAATTGACTTGAAGCGCTAAAAAAGCGGAAAAAAAATTGACTAACAGTTGTTTGGAAGACTAAAACAGCAATAAAATGAATAATTATTAAAAATTATAATTTGTTCAGGTTACATTAATCTTTTCTAGGTTGTTTTCCTGGAAAAAAACTGGCCAGCATAGGATAAAAAATGCTGAGCAACAGGCATAACAAGATGAGTTCCGGGATAGCACGGTATCTTACTATAGCACCGGGAAAGGGAACGATATAACCGATTAGTAAATACAAGGAAAGGCAGTACAACAACATTGCCCAGGAAAAAGGCCTGTATAATGTTTCAATTATTGAATAGAAATCTTCTTTATGCTTATGCCAGGAATAACGGTTTGAATATCGCCTGTAAAGAAAAATAAACAGCAGGGGCAATGCCATCACCATCCATACAAAAACATTTTCCAGTACACTGAGAAATTGGAGCATGCCCTTTGCTTCACCAGGGAAAGGCCGCAAAATCGTATTAGCCATGGCCTCAGGAAAGATCTTAATAAAGCTTGATGGGGCAGCATCCAGGCTGTCAAGATCATACCTTGTATTTCCTTCGAGTGCAAAAAACTCCTGCTGCTTTCCAACAACATATTGAGTGCCCGCATGACTGGGAGAGAAATAAAAAGAGCCAAAGAAAACCAGCAGGCAAATACCATAAATGGCTACAAAAGCAACACTTACCCTTTTTTTGCTTTCCACCACCAGCCACCAGCTCAGCATCGCAGGAACCAGTAACAGCGCATAGGGAGCACGAAATACCAGGGTGCCGGTGAAACCAATAAGAATTCCGGCAAAATGCAGTAGGCTGGTTTTTTGAAAGCTCCGGCTAAAACAAAGCAGGAGCATTGAAAGAAACAAGAAAAGATAAGCATCCGATCTGATGCCGCTAAGCCAGAAAACAACAGGAATAAAAAGAAAAACCAGGCAGAACAGTAGTTTTTTTCTTCCCGGGTAATGATCATTCAACAATAAAAACAGCCAGTAAGGTCCCCAGAAACTAACCAGGACAAAGAGTACAGCATTCAGGTAATAATTGCCTGCGGTCAATAAATTGAAAACCGCCAGGGTCTTGGCCTGCAGGTAAAATTCAAGGTCGGAAAAATAATGTTGTAGAAATGCCAGCCCCTCATAAGCCTGTAATCCAGTGGCAGGAGCCAGTTCCCTGAAAAACTGTCCAGGATTGGATTTCAGCAATTTAGCCTGGAGTATTCCCTCCTGGTTCATCGCCCAGGTATCGTCCCC
>JAEWIW010000367.1 GCA_023386855.1 Bacteroidota bacterium
TCTTCATTCCGACCATACCGTTGGAATACCTGATTTCTGGCTTACAGGCTGGCTGCCTACAGGGTTTGGACAAAGAAGCAGTCCATTGTTTGTTTGGGGACCTGCCGGAACTGCTGAAATGATGAAGGGGCTGCGGGAGGCCTATAGCTGGGATATAAGAACGAGGAACAATGAAAGAAATAAAGTGGATAGTGGAATTATAGTAAGGACCGAGATGGTAAAAGAAGGAATAGTTTACGATGAGGATGGTGTTAAGGTTACCGCGTTTTTTGTTGATCATGCTGATTTTATCGACTCTGCTTTTGGTTACAGGGTAGATTATAATGGTCATTCGGTGGTGATTTCCGGCGATACCCGGTATAGTGAGAACCTTATTAAATTTTCAGAAGGGACCGATGTGCTGGTGCATGAAGTCGCCATTGCAAGGGAGGATATAGCAAAGCAATCTTCAGTGGTTCGCCAGATATTAAGTTATCATACCACTCCTTCACAGGCCGGAAAACTATTTTCCATTGTTAAGCCCCGGATGGCTGTCTATACCCATATCGCCATGCCACTAATCGATCCTTCCATTCCTCCTCCTACAATTGATGATATCATTAAGGAAACAAGAAAATATTATAGCGGCCCGCTTGAAGTTGGAGAAGACCTGATGACCATTGAAATAGGGGATAAGGTTGAGGTTAGGAGAGAATATCCTTGAATGAATTTGGTCGTAAATTTGTAACAGACCAATGAATCATTCATGAACGAATCTTTTCCTTCCATATGGACCATCGGTCATTCTACTCATACGCTCGAAGAGTTTATCGCGATGTTGCAATCGTTCAATATTCAACAGCTCGTTGATGTCCGCCATTTCCCGGGTTCCAGGAAATTCCCTCATTTCAATAAAGAATTGCTTTCAGTATCAGTAAACGCTGCTGGTATTTATTATGAACATATCCTTGAATTGGGTGGAAGGAGGAAAGTAAAACCGGATTCTGAAAATACTGCATGGCGCCATCCTGCCTTCAGGGGATATGCCGATTATATGGATACTGATGAATTCCGTGCCGGCATGTCAAGGCTTAAAGAGCTGGGGTTGCAAGCGCCTACGGCTTACATGTGTTCTGAAGCAGTATGGTGGCGTTGCCATCGTTCCATGATCTCTGATGTGCTGAAATCTGAAGGATGGAAAGTTTATCATATCATGAATGTTGGTGTTGCAAAGGAACATCCATATACTGCCCCTGCGAAGATCATTGACGGCAAACTGACTTACCATTAATTAAACCTGGCCTAACATTAATTGAACCTGCCCAAATTAATTATTTTAAAGGTTTCCTACTATTGCATCCTCCCATGTTTTTCTTTAGCTTGCCCCGTTTGTTTGGCATTGTAAAATGCGCCCTTAAACCTAAACCTGTATGTGATGGCTATTGGATGGAGCCCTAAGTATGAAGTGGAGATCGGTCTTGCCGATACCCCCGCTGAGCATTTTCTTTTATTTGCATATGAAGCTGCAAAATCATTAAACTGGAAGCCATATTTTGTCACTGCATCAGGATTCATGGCCAGCACAGCATTTTCCTGGAAATCATATGGTGAATCGGTCACTGTTACCATCGACAATGGCTTCGCTTATATTAAAAGTGAATGCAATGGTAGCCAGTTCATGGATTGGGGAAAGAATAAAAAGAATATTGATGCTTTTCTTGCAGCATATGATCAACAGGCCAGTGCAATCAATGAAGAGGAATTAACTGGTAAACTTGAAGCATTAAATCTGTCTTTTGATAAAGAGAATGAAAATGCTTTAATGCCTGGCAGAAAAAATTCCCCAGGTATCCTGTCTTTTTTCAAACCGGTAGATGGTTATTTCTTTACGCCAATCATTATGGCAACTAACATTGCCATCTTTATTTTGATGGTGATCTTTGGCGTGCATATCCTTTCTCCCGAAGGTCCTCAACTGATCGCATGGGGTGCCAACTTCAAACCAAGGACCCTCGATGGTGAATGGTGGAGGCTGCTTTCATCCTGCTTTGTGCATATCGGCATAATGCATCTCCTGCTGAATATGTATGCCTTGTTATACATCGGGATATTGCTGGAACCCATTCTTGGCAAGCAACGTTTTATTGCCGCTTACCTGGTTTCAGGTGTTGCGGCAAGTGTGGCCAGTCTTTGGTGGAACGATCTTACCATCAGTGCAGGCGCATCTGGCGCTATCTTCGGTATGTATGGTGTATTCCTGGCTTTGCTGACCACTAACCTGGTGGAGAAGAATACACGTAAAGCTTTACTAAGTAGTATACTGGTCTTTGTTGGTTATAATCTTTTGGCAGGATTGAAAGCAAATAGCGGTGTCGATAATGCAGCGCATGTTGGTGGCTTGATATCCGGGCTGGTTATTGGCTTTGCATATGTACCAAGTCTTAAACAACATGATAATCCTAAATTGAAATATTCCATTATTGCTGCATTGGTTGTTTTGCTGGTCATTGCTTCTTCATTTGTTTACCGGTCCATCCCCAATAATATTGCATTGTACGATAAACAGATGGAACGCTTTTCCAATCATGAAGAAATAGCACTTGGAGTGTACAGCTTGCCGGAAGGTACACCAGATGAAGTGTTGCTAACGCAGTTGCAAGACAAGGGGATTAATTATTGGAACATGAATATCCAATTGATCGATAGCCTTAATAAGATCGATTTACCAGAACCCTTAATTGCCCGGAACCACAAACTAAAAGAATATTGCCAGCTTCGTATACAATCTTACCAATACCTTCACAAAGGCATTAAAGAGCATACTGATCAATACCTGGAGCAGGTCAATGCAATTAACCTGAAGCTGGAAAGAATGATTAAGGAGTTAAGTCAATAAATGATGACTTTTTCTACTGGTTGTGGCCACCTGTTAAGATGCGGGTTGTCTTCACCAAGCCAGATAAAAAATTCAGGCTGCCCTGCCTTACCTGACAAAAGACTCTGCCATGCTCTTAAATATATTTCACCGTATTCCAGTGAGTATTTCAGTGGTGGATAATTCACATGCATTTTTCCAATAAAAAGCTTCATGAATCGCTGCTTCCCATTAATGATATTAGGTTGAAAGAAGTCAATAAGCGGTACCGTCTTAATTGGTTGTTCAAAATAATGGTTCAGGAATGGATTGAAAATGGAAATGACGGGAAGATTTCCGGGAATAATAATTTTTTTGTCTGCTGTCATAAGAAGAAATTTAAATTGAAAAAGACAGCATCAATGAGTGAAGCAGGAAGACAAAACTTCGAACTTTTGGTCCTGGACCCGCATTCTAATCCACCGTTAGTTCATGACCCGGTTGGCATCCCAATTGGGAACTCTTGATGCAGCCTAAAGATATAAACAGCAGCTTGAATTTTCCTCCTGTTTGGCAGATTAAAATTTCAAGGGAGGGAATTTTCATTTTCACTTCCAGTCCTGTATCCCACCAACCTTTTATACTCTTTTCAACGGAATATTTCGGTACATTGCTTTACTTGAACCCTCGTTAAAAAAATGTCGAAATAGTATGAAGAAATTGCTGTCCGGGATGGTAGCGCTGGTCATGGGACTGGCTTCCTATTCCCAATCAAACGCATTATGGCTGCGCTATCCTGCCATTTCCCCCGATGGTAAAACCATCGTTTTCAGTTATAAAGGCGACCTCTATAAAGTGTCCTCCCAGGGTGGTGAAGCTACCGCGCTGACCGTTCATGAAGCCCATGATTTCATGCCGGTATGGAGCCGCGATGGGAAATATATCGCCTTTGCCAGCGACCGCTATGGCAACTTTGATGTGTACGTGATGCCTTCAGCAGGTGGAGAAGCAAAGCGACTGACCTATCATTCTGCCAACGATTATCCTACCGACTTCACGCCCGATGGGAAGTCCGTGCTGTTCAGCACGGGCCGTAATGATATCTATACTTCCGCACGATTTCCACAGCGTGTGCTGTTCCAGAAATTGTATGAAGTGCCGGTAAATGGTGGCCGCTCAGTAATGTACCTCTCGGCTGGTTCTGAATATGCAAGGTTTAATTCAAAAGGTGACAAGCTCATTTTCCAGGACCGCAAAGGTTATGAAGATGCATTTCGTAAACACCACACTTCATCGGTGACACGTGATATCTGGGTATATGATGTAGCAAAGAAAGAATATTCACAGGTATCTGAATTTGCTGGTGAAGACCGTGAACCTATCTGGTCGGCCGATGATAAATCTTTTTACTTCCTAAGTGAGAAAGATGGTAGCCAGAACATTTACAAAGCCTCTGCCGACAATGCTAAATCGGTTCAGTCCTTGACTTCTTTCAAAAGGCACCCGGTAAGAAACCTTACCCGTTCTGCTGATAACACGCTTTGCTTCACTTATGATGGCGAGGTTTATACCATGAAGGAAGGCGCTGCTCCAAAGAAGCTCGGCATAAGGGTGATCACTGATGGACGTACCAACGAAGAAAAAATTCTTCCCATCAACACCGGTGTAACACAAACTGAACTTTCACCCAATGGAAAGGAGATCGCTTTCATTGTAAGAGGTGAACTCTTTGTTACTTCAGTTGAAGGCGGAATCACCAAGCGGATTACCAATACACCAACACAGGAAAGAAATGTGAAGTTCACTCCTGATGGAAGATCACTTATTTATTCAGGTGAGCGTGATGGTTCATGGAATATTTACCGGACCACGATTTCAAGGAAGGAAGAACCTTATTTCTATGCTTCCACCGTGTTGAAAGAAGAGCCACAGATCGCTACCGACAAGGAAGAATTTCAACCCGAGCTTTCTCCCGATGGAAAAGAGATCGCTTACCTTGAAGAAAGAAACGTTATCAGGATATACAATATTGATTCAAAGAAAACCCGCACGCTTGTTCCTGCAGGAGTGAATTATTCCTATGCCGACGGTGATCAAAGCTATAGCTGGTCGCCCGATGGAAAGTGGATCGCTTTCACTTCAAATGAAGGCCGCTGGCCAACCGATGAGATCGCGCTGATGAAAGCGGATGGATCTGGTGAAAGGAGAAATCTTACGCAGAGTGGTTTTTCTGATGGTAATCCCAAATGGGCATTTGGTGGTAAGGCCTTGCTTTGGGGAACAGATAAGAACGGTAAGAAATCTCTTGCCAACCAGGGTGGAAGCGAGATCGATATCTACGCGATGTTCTTCGACCAGGATGCGTACGACCGTTTTAATTTATCGAAAGATGAGTTCAACCTGCTGAAAGAAAAAGAAGAAAAGGAAAAAGCGGAGGCAGAGAAGACGGATTCGAATGGCAAGAAAAAAGATACCGCCTCGAAGATCCCTGATCCTGGTAAGAACTGGGAGCCACAGTTTGTGGCACTTGATAACCGCAAAATGAAGTTGACCATCAACTCTGGAAATATTTCTGATTACCAGCTGAGCAGTGATGGTGAAAAATTGTTCTTCATTGCACGCATGGAAAAAGGATACGACCTGTGGATGACCAATCCAAGAACCCGCGAAACCAAGCTGCTGGCCAAGTTGGGCGGAGGCCCTGCCGGCATGGATATCAGTAAGGATGGTAAGAATATTTTCGTGGTAAGTGATGGCCGCATCATGAAAGTTGATGCCGAAAGTGGCAGTACCAGTCCTGTTACCGTGAATGGTGAAATGAACCTGAACGCTTATGAAGAACGTGCCTATATCTTCGATCATGCATGGAGACAGGTGAGCAAGAAATTCTATGATCCAAAAATTCATGGTATCGACTGGAAAGGGTTCCATGATGAATACGCGAAGTTTCTGCCGCATATCAATAATAATTATGATTTCCAGGAACTGCTCAGTGAAATGCTGGGTGAACTGAATGCTTCGCATACTGGTGGTCGTTATGCTCCACCACAGGTGAATACCGATGCTACTTCAAGTCTTGGTTTATTGTATGATGAAATGTATGATAAGGATGGTGTGAAAGTAATGGAAGTGCTGGAGGGAGGACCATTCACCAATGCCAAAACAAAAATTAAGAAAGGGGTTATCATTGAAAAGATCGATGGAGAAGCCATCACCAATGATTTCGACTGGGCAAAATTATTGAACAGGAAAACTGGTAAAAATGTATTGCTCAGTTTGTATGATCCACAAACAAAAGCGCGCTGGGAAGAAACCACCAAGCCCATTTCACAGGGTGAGGAACAGGGACTGCTCTATAA
>JAEWIW010000372.1 GCA_023386855.1 Bacteroidota bacterium
GGAAAATACAGGCAGTGCGAGATACTTGCAAAGAATTTATTTAATAATGTACATATCAGGGGAATTGTATTGAACATCCGGGATGTGCACGATAAAATGGAATCGGAAAGACGCCTGAACAATAATATCAATGAAAATAGAAGGCTTGAACATAAATTGCTGGAAGAAAAATTAAACCGCCAGAAACAGGTCGCTGCGGTTTCCATAAAAATGCAGGAAAAAGAACGGGAACTGATCGGCCGTGAATTGCACGATAATGTTAACCAGATTCTTGCCTCCGCAAAACTATATATTGAATTGGCCAGTTCCGGCGATGAACTTCAAAGATAAATCCTGGAGAAGGGAAAAGAGTATATACTTATGGCCATGAATGAGATTAGAAAATTATCCAAATCACTTGTTCCTCCTTCCATTGGAGACCTTGATCTGGAAACCGCTATCAGGGAACTGGTGGAAAGTTTTACCATTATTGAAAACCTCCAGCTTCAGGTAAACATCAATATCCAGGAAAACACGCTGAATGAAGTGCAAAAATTAAATATTTACCGTGTAATACAGGAACAGCTTTCAAATATTATCAAACATGCCAATGCAAACCTGGTATTCATCAGTATGCAGCAGGATGGAGCCACTGTTAACCTGGTTATTTCTGATAATGGGGTGGGATTTGATCAGAAAGAAAAGAAAAGAGGGATCGGGCTGAAAAACATCAGGGCACGCGTCAGGGCGCTTGATGGAAAAATTACCATCAGCAGCGCGCCTGGTAAGGGTTGCAATTTGGTCATATCTTTTCCGTTACTTACTTCACATCATGGTCTGATTGTTGAAAACAATTGATTCTTCATGGTCAAATGAGGTTGTGAACATGAAAAATTTCGGTTAATGGCTTTTAAGCTACCTGGTTTTGTTATTCTCAAGAGTGCACAATATGAATAGAATATTTCGGCAGATGCCTTTAATGGTAAAGCTGTTGATACTGGCCATCTTGCCGGTATTGTTCGCGGCTTACCTTACCTGGCAGTATTATGCCGAAAAAACGGCGAAGGTTTTACAGATAAGGGCGCACCAGGATAATATAGAGCAAATAGCCACCATTTCGCGCCTGATCGACCAATTACAGGTGGAAAGAGGATATAGCTCAGATTTGCTTCGCTACGATTCTGCTGCCCCTAACCTCCGGGAGCAACGGCATCTTACGGATTCCTTATTGTCAGGGCTCGATTCCTCGGGAGCAAACCTGGCAGGGTTCAGGAAATATGTGTTTCTGGATAATCTTGATTCGGTAAGAGCCAGGATCGACAGGAAGAAATATTCCCAGGATATGATCATGCATTTTTATTCTTCTGCCATTTTCAGGTTTGGAACATTTAACCGCCCGGCCTCTTATTTCAGCACTACCTTTTCAGGACTTTACAACCATCTTGTAGTTCAAAAGCTTTTAGGGGAGATCATTACCTTCCAGGGAATCATTACTGCTAATGTAGATAATCTCCTGCATACACGGGCTTATATTCCTGAAACACTTTTTGGTACGCTCCCGAGTTATGATATGTACAAGTCCTATGAAAAAGAGTTATTAATCAAAGCTGACCCTTTTTCCTTACAGTATTATCAACAACTGAAAGATAGTGCTGCACTAGGCAAACTTCAACATCACCTGGCAGCATTGTTCTCCAGTTTTCAACTGGACCCCGAATTAAAAATCCCTCAATGGAGATTGCTTTCCTCGCAAAGTCTTAACGACCTGCGCCTGATGCAAATGAATCATCTCGACAGCGCAGAGAACATAATACAGAATTATTATAAAAGGGAAGTCAGGCTTAGAAACCAGGCCCTGCTCTGGCTAAGCATTTTCAGCATTCTTATCGTTGCTCTTTCAGTGTATATTCTCATCAGCATCAATAAAAGCCTTCGCAGGCTTACAAGGGCAGCTGTATTGTTATCAAAGGGGAAAACGGATATCCGGCTTCCTGTATTACCTGGTGATGCCATTGGAACGCTGGCCGATTCAATTCATGCTATTGATACCAATAATAAAAAACTCACTGCAGCTGCAGAGAAAATAGGGAAGGGTGATTTTTCTACCGAAATAGAAGTCCGTAGCGGTTATGACCTTCTTGGTAATGCCATTAAAAAAATGAAGGACGATCTCGGTGCATATACTACGGCTTTACAAAGAAGTAAGGAGGAATTTGAAACACTGGCTAACTTTATGCCTCAGATCGTCTGGATCAGCGACCCAGGGGGGCATACTACTTATTATAACCGGAAATGGTATGAACTAACCGGCATCAATTTCGGAAATGGATTGGGCGACTGGCACAATGCTATTCATCCTGATGATATTCATCCTATGCTTTCTTTATGGAACCGTTCAATGGAAAGAGGGGATGACTTTGAATCGGAATGCAGGATCAAAATGAAGAATGGCGACTATCGCTGGCATCTTGCAAGAGCAGTCCCTGTTAAAGATAAAGACGGGAGCATCATTAAATGGTTTGGAACTTCAACAGATATTCATGACCATAAAATTCAAACTGATAAGCTTGAAGAAATGGTTGCACAAAGAACACTTGAACTGAACCGTTCAAACGAAGACCTTCAACAGTTCGCCCATATTGCCAGCCATGACCTGAAGGAACCACTTCGAAAGGTTACCATGTTCAGCAGCAGGTTGTCGAATGAATTTGGTGAACTGCTTCCTGAAAAAGGTAAAACCTATCTTGAAAAAGTGAACAACGCTTCCATGCGAATGACCACCCTGATCGAGGACATTCTTGGTTATGCCAGCCTGAATGGATCTTCAGCAGAGTTTGAGGAAGTGGATATGAACCAGACCATTGTTGAAGTGATGGACCACCTTGAAGTATTGATCAACCAGAAAAAAGCACTGATCAATTATAATAAACTTCCCAAACTTCCAGGTGTGCCTTCGCTGATGTTCCAGTTATTTTATAACCTTGTCAATAATGCATTGAAATTTTCAAAACCAGGTATATCACCCTTAATTGATATTAGTGCCGACCAGGTGAATGGTTCGGTTCTGCAAAATATGCTCAACGGAAATTTGCGGTCACAATACAACAGGCTGGATTTCTTTCATATCACGGTAAGCGACAATGGTATCGGGTTTGACCAGGATTATGCAGAGAAAATATTTACCGCTTTTACCAGGCTTACCAGCCGCGATAAAATTGAAGGAACAGGGCTGGGCCTTTCACTTTGCCAAAAGATCGTTTACCGGCATAACGGCGCTATCTATGCCGAAAGCACGGAAGGCGTAGGCTCATCATTTCATATTT
>JAEWIW010000419.1 GCA_023386855.1 Bacteroidota bacterium
ATATATCAACCTGCACAAATGCTGGCATCATCACCTGGATTCTACTTAATCGATGATACATCAACCTGCTCCAGGTCCATTCCTTTCTTTGACCGCATGAACAGTTTTACCAATGGCTCTTCTGGAAAAAAGATCTCCGTCATCACCGTTACACCATCATCGGCAAACAGTTCAACAGAAGCTACATCAACGAGAATTTTCCAGCTGATATGATTACCCGTTGAATATCGCGTTGCAGTATGTCTTCTTCCAAATCCTCCATCAAAACCTGTAACACCTGATTTGGTTCTGTCGATATAGAATTCATTTGATGCCGGGTCATACCCAATTAAAAGTTCATCACCCACTGCATTGGATATTACCAGTTCAAGATCAGCAATCGCAGGACTGTTAAACGCAAGGCTATAAGTTCCGCTTGCTGAAGACTGGTAATTACTCAGATCCGTTTGACCCCTAACTTCAAGCTTCTTCACCCTCGCAGGTTTGGCTTCGATTTTTTTTAATTCTGGAACCGGCAGGGAGGAAAGAAACAACCTTCCATCCACCGCTTTAAGGGTAAGATCTCTTGCAACGGTATTCGCGCTTCTCCATGCTTTTGTTGGAACACGCTCCGCATACTGCCAGTTACTCATCCATCCCATGAATATTCGCCGGTTGCCTGTATTGGAAAAAGTAACACCGGCATAATCATCAGGACCATGATCCACCCAACGAATGGCCGTATCATTGGTAGAAAACTTATGGCCATCGAAATCTCCAATAAAATACTGTGTTGCCGAACCTCCATTGGGACCACCCGGGTTAATGCTTACAAATAAAACCCAATGCTGCTTTCCTTTATATTCCAACGGGAACAGGTCGGGGCATTCCCATACTCCTCCATGCGCACCAATATGTTCTCCAAATTCACTTTCCTTGTTCCAATGCTTAAGATCGGGAGAAGAATAAAAAGTAATCCGATCCTTTGTAGCTAATGTCATGATCCATTTTTGAGTGGGCGCATACCAGCTTACCTTTGGATCACGAAAATCACTGATGCCCGGGTTGGGTAATACCGGATTGCCTGCATATTTCGTCCATGTTCTTCCTTCATCAATACTGTAAGCAATACTTTGCGACTGGTGCCTGCCCGTATGTGCCCGCTCGCCTGCGGTATCATGATGCGTAAAGATGGCTACCATCGGGGGCTCCCCATTCTTTCCAAATCCTGATGTATTGTTTATATCCACCACTGCACTGCCGGAAAAAATATACCCGAGGCTGTCGGGATACAATGCAATCGGCTGCTCTTCCCAATGCACAAGATCCTTGCTGGTAGCATGGCCCCAGTGCATCGGTCCCCAGGTTGTTCCGCCGGGATAATGCTGGAAGAATAAATGGTATTTACCCTTATAGAAAACCATTCCATTGGGATCATTCATCCAGTGTTCTTGGGGAGAAAAATGGAAAAGCGGGCGGTATGGTTCAGCACCTGCCTGGCTCATGGATGTATGAACAAATAACAAGCAGATAATAGATAGCGTAAAATTTCTCATTGCATTGTATATACTCTAATATACCAAGCAATGCCAACATAAAAAAAGCGGCAGTGCATAATGCAAACTGCCGCTATAGTTACAAGAACAAAATTTACTGATCGCTACTATGCGTTTCTTCCGATACAATTCAGGTCTTCGAAAGCTGTTACCAGGCGGTTAACAAAGCTCTCTTCACCCTTGCGCAACCAAACGCGTGGATCATAATGTTTTTTATTAGGCTTCTCAGCACCATCTGGATTTCCCAGCTGTGCCTGCAGGTAATGTTCGAATTTTTTATAGTTACCTAATACGCCATCCCAGAAAGCCCACTGCAGGTCGGTATCAAGGTTCATCTTGATGGCACCATAACCAATGGCTTCACGGATCTGGTGTTGAGGTGAACCACTTCCACCATGGAATACAAAATAAACAGGCTTTTCTGCAGTACCATATTTTTCCTGGATATAAACCTGGCTGTTTTTAAGAATGTCTGGACGAAGTTCAACATTACCAGGGCTATACACACCGTGTACATTACCAAATGCAGCAGCAACGGTAAAGAGGTCGCCTACCTGCTTAAGATGCTCATAAGCATAAGCCACTTCATTAGGCTGTGTATAAAGCTTTTCATTTTCAACACCGCTATTGTCAACACCATCTTCTTCACCACCGGTTACGCCAAGTTCAATTTCAATGCTCATTCCAAGAGGAGCCATTCTTTTAAAGAACTCAACAGAGGTCTCAATATTTTCCTGGATTGGCTCTTCAGAAAGATCAAGCATATGAGAGCTGAACAGGGGCTGTCCTTTTTCTTTAAAGAATTCAGTTCCTGCATCAACCAGCCCGCTAATCCATGGCAGCCATTTTTTTGCAGCATGGTCGGTATGCAATACTACCGGTACACCATAATATTTTGCAACATTGTGAATATGCAGAGCCCCGGAGATAGCACCGGCAATATTGGCCTGCAGGTGATCGTTCGGCATTGCTTTTCCGGCAATGAATTGTGCTCCACCATTGGAGAACTGAACGATTACGGGAGAATTTACTTTTGCCGCAGCTTCCAGTGTGGCATTGATCGTATTGGTACCAATCGTATTTACAGCCGGTAAAGCAAATCCACTTTCTTTAGCATCATTGTACAAGGCTCTTAGTTCATCGCCAAACAGGACACCTGCTCTGTATTTTCCCATCGTTTAAATTTTTGATTAGTGAGAATTTGAAAAACTGTGCAAAGATACCCACGAACGGCCAAAAACATATGAAATAAATGGATAAATTATTGACCGTGAAGGTTTCTTTGTATTGCAATTGGCAGGTTTTAACAGGATGAAAAACAGTTTACTGGCTTTAATGCGGCTTCAGGCGCAGGTTATAAGGAATTATTTTGCCTCAATCACCGTGCGGCCAGCTTTCAGTGACTGGGTTTTTCCTTTCCAGGTAAGCGTTCCACTCGTTCCCTGGGGCAACTCCACTACCAACTGGTCGGGATTAATGGCTACCGATACCTTGCCATTGGGATGTGGCATTTCTCCCTGCACATAACGCAGGTTACCAGGATGTGGTTCGATCCTTATCTTCCTGAATCCTTCTCCATCCGAATCAATACCCAGCACTGTACGGAAAAATTCTATGTTCGGGCTGGATCCCCAAGCATGACAGTCGGACCTGGCCATGTCAATCTCCGAAATCTCCGCCCAGGTGGTCATCCCCATTTGCAGGTTCTTTTTCCATATATCGAGCCACCCGAGGTAATCATTTCCAAATCCTGCTTTCACCAATGCCTGGTGCAGGTAATATTTGAAATAGATCGAAGCAGGCGCCAATGATGTATCAGTTTGCAATATTTCACCAATCGCTTTAGCTTCTGAACCATTTACAAGCCCTGATAATTTGGCCAGTGCATTGGCATGCTGTGAAAAAAGTTTCTTGTTTTCAGTATCGGCAAACAGTTTCCTGGTGGAATCATAATAGCGGTGCTTTATCGATTTAGCAAGCAGGGCAGCATTTTTTTCATACTGGATGGCAAACTCTTTCATGCCCAAACGATTTTCCAACTCAGCTGCCTGTTTGTAGATCCACATCAGTTGAATATCGAGCACCGCCGACTCTCCCCTTTCTCCCACCGGTGCCATGCCATAATCCCATCCTTCACGGTTATGCACCCAGTCGGTAAAATTCCAGTAAGGAACATTTTTTAACCGGCCGTCGGCCTGCTGGTAATGATGAAAGAAATTCAATACCTGCCTTGTTCCGGGTAGTTTATCTTTTACAAAACCGGTATCCTGGCGATATCTCCAATAATCATGTATCATCCCGATCCACCATAAAGAGAAAGTTGGTATCTGCTGATCAAGATCCGTTGGATAACGGCTTTGCGTGATCCCTTCCGCAAGCCTGGAACGATCCATCAGCTCAATGGCATATTTTGCCAGTCGCTCATCACCTGCATTATAGTAAGAGACCATAGCCTGAATCCTGGTATCACCAATATACTGTAACTGCTCGTAGTAGGGACAATCCATATAGGTTTCAAATGCACATAACCTCGCTGTTCTCCATCCTGTTTCAAACATTCTTTCATGAAGCTTGTCTCCTGAAGTAAAGCTTGCTTCCTGCCTGAAAGGATACCCTGTGAAAGTGCCGTAAATATCTTCAATCGTCAGCGGCTCATCTTTTGTTTCCACTATAAGCTGCAGGTACCTGAAGGTTCTCCACCATAAAGCGGTGAAATGCTGACCTTCTGTTCCATCAGATATAAGGCTGTCGGCCTTTCCAATAAATATCTTCCCATCAATGCTATCCCTGTTACCCTTTGGAAGGGATGGTGCATATGATTTTAAAAGATCCGCGGGCTTGCCGATATATAAAGCTTCAGCATATCCCAGCCTGATGCCAGCATTATTCCCCTTACTGAATATTAAAGAGGGATAGGCATTGGTTAGATGCCCCTGGTCGAAAAGCAATACTGCCCTGGTATTTGCTGGAATAGTAAATTTCGTTGGTTTTGCTGGAAAACCTGCAGGCACTTCAATACCCGTTACTGATCGTAGTGCCTGTAATCTCTCGCGTGTCATTTCCATAGGCGGCAAAGGTGATGGCACCAGCATCCACCCTCTTGAATCCCGGGCTGCATCTTTAGTTAATCCATTGAATAAGGTTCTTGCTGGCTTCCATTTTCCATCATCGTAGATTTTCTTCTCCCAGTTGGTTAAATGGTAATGCATGTTGATGCTTTCACCTGGCCCTGCAACATAATAACCCGGAACCTTTGGCACCAGTGGCGTGTAACTGCTGTCCCTGGCGGCTTTCCAGCTTCCATCCGTATTGACCATTCCATGCGATGGTTCTTCTGCCTGCATGATGAAAGCGGTCATATAACTGATCTGTGCTTCCGGTTTATACTCACCATCATTCCATACCAATGCTGCCAGCAGGTTGGAGCCTTTTTGAAGATAGGGAGCAAGGTCAACGGTTTCATAATTCCAGTAATAAAGATCCCCTCTTGCCGGGCCAAGTGAAACCAGCTGTCCATTCACCCATAATTTATACCGGTTATCGGCCGATACATATACGATGAACTTTGAAGGCACTGCATCCAGGTCAAATGTTTTCCTGAACTTGTAAACGCCATGTTCATGAAGTGATTTGTCGGCCATCGTTGCCCATGGATTATCCGTACTTCCGGGCCCAGTGATCCACCTGGCTTTCCATGGCTGCTGCTGGAGGTCCTGCTGGGCCTGTGATTGAAGCACCATTATCAATAAAAGAAAAATATTGAAAAACGCCTTCATAGTTTTTGTTTTAATGCGCAAGCGCGCCATTTGAAAGGATGTAATCGTTTTATTGGTTTACTTCAAACCGGTAACTCCCCGATCCAAGGTTTACCTTTACAAACCCGTCCTTCGTCTCCATTATTTTTATTTCCTTAATGGTTTTCAATGGTGCATTGTTTTCAGATATCGATAATGCATCAGCAGCGGGTATGAAAACTTCGGCAGTAGTGTTAGCAGGAATGGTAACATGAATGCTTAATTTTTCGCCATCCTTTTTCCATCCTGTTTTGATCAGTCCATAATAGGTTTCATATTCAAGATCCGCATAGGTAAATTTACCGCCGATATGGGGCTTAATGCGGATCTTCTTATAACCCGGCGCTGCAGTATCTGTATCCAGTCCCACCATTTTCCTGTACATCCAATCTCCAATGGCACCATAAGCATAGTGGTTATAGGAGTTCATGCCGGGTGTCTGGAAACTTCCATCAGGCTTGATGCCATCCCATCTTTCCCAGATCGTTGTAGCACCCATTTTTACAGGGTATAACCATGATGGATAAGTTTCCTGCAATAACAATTTGTAGGCAACGGAATCATATCCATAATCACTCAGCACATGACAGAGATATGGTGTTCCCAAAAAACCCGTGGTAAGATGGTTGCCATAGGCCTGTATATTATCAGCTAGCCTGCGGGCCGCGGATTTACGCAATGTTTCAGGGAGCATATCAAACTGTAACGCCAGTACATAAGCGGTCTGCGTACCAGAAACCAGTCGCCCGTTTGGTGTTACATATTCTTTATAGTAGGCATCCTTAATCTTTTTTAGCAGCTCCTCGTATTTACTTACATCTTCCTGCTTATTTAAAATCTTCGCTGCATTGATCAGCAGTTGAGTTGAATAAGCATAAAAAGATTGTGCAATAAGATACTTATCGGTCACCGCTGCCATACCACTGTTATCATCATCCGGGCGGTAAAACAGCCAGTCGCCAAAATGAAATCCCTTATTCCAAAGATCATTGGTGCTGTTCCTTTGCATATAATCTACCCAGCCCTTCATGCTTTCATACTGGTTCTTTAAAATACCGGTATCGCCGTAAGCAAGGTAAATAGTATAAGGA
>JAEWIW010000421.1 GCA_023386855.1 Bacteroidota bacterium
TTCTCCTGGTTACCATACCCGCGGTAATGATCCTGTTTTATTTTTACAGCCGCTATGCATTTCTTGGTTATGTGTATGACACCAATGACCTGCTGAAAGGATTGTTTCTTGTATTCGGCATCAGCCTTGTTTTTGAATCCCTGTATGAAGCCGATTATGCTTTATCAAGGTATCGTGAAACGGAAGAAGAGAAAGAAACCTTTCAACAGCTTTCTGTTCAACAGGAATTCAATGCATTAAAAAACCAGGTGAACCCGCATTTTCTTTTCAATTGTTTTAATACGCTTTCTTCCCTTATTGAAATCGATAAGCAAAAAGCTGATCTTTTTTTAAATGATCTAAGCAAGGTTTACCGGTACCTTTTGAAGAATAATGAAGATGGACTGAGTACGGTTGCCAACGAAATTAAATTCATTGAATCCTATTTTAAATTGCTGCAAACAAGGCATGGTGAAGCAGTTCAATTGAATATAGATATTGACAAACGATATGAAAATTACCTGCTGCCCTCTCTATCGTTGCAGTTGCTGGTGGAAAATGTAGTTAAGCATAATGTACTATCCAAATCAATGCCCCTTGTGATAGATATCTTTACACCAGCGGGCAATAAACTGGTGGTGAATAATAATTTGCAAAGGCGTTCACACAAAGTGCCAAGCAATAAAGTAGGGCTGGATAATATCAAAACGAAATATGAATTGTTGAAGCAGGATGGGTTCCAGGTAATGGAAGATGAAAAAAATTTTACCGTAGTGCTTCCATTGATCTGGGACAACAGGAGCAGCAACAGGCAGGAAAAATTTTTTAAAGCGCTAAAACCAAGCTGATATGAAAATCCTGATCGTGGAAGACGAAGAACTTGCCGTAAGGAAACTCAAGAATACTTTATCGAATGTGGACGACAGCACCGAAATTGTTGGGGTGACGGATAGTATTCAATCAACTGTCGATTGGTTAAAAGATAATCCATCACCCGACCTGATATTGATGGATATTGAATTATCGGATGGACAAAGCTTCGAAGTATTTAATCTTATCGAAGTTAAAAGCCCGGTGATCTTTACCACTTCCTATGATGAATATGCGCTGAAAGCTTTCAAGGTTAACAGCGTTGATTATTTATTAAAGCCAGTGCAGAAAGAAGAGCTTGAGGCTGCATTGAATAAATACAGGCTGCTGCATGGTTCCAATGGAACAAAGAGTGCGCAGGGAAATATCAGTATCGATAACCTGCTGAAAGAGCTACAGCAAAAATTGCAGCCAAAGGAATACCGCAAACGTATCCTGGTAAAGCAAGGCCAGCGGCTGGTAAGCGTTGATATCGAGGAGATCGTTTATTTTTTTAGCGATGGCAGGCTGAACTTTTTCAAAACCAGTGATAACCGGAAGTTCGTGGTTGATTATACCATGGATGAACTGGAAGAAATGCTTGATCCTGAAAAGTTCTTCCGGATCAGCCGCTCATTCTATGTTTCAGTGCATTGTATTGAAAAGATCGATGATTATTTCGGGAACCGCCTGATCCTTTCGCTCAGGCCAGCCAGCGAAAAAGAAGTGCTGGTAAGCCGGGAAAGGGTAACCGAATTCAAAAAATGGATGGGAAAATAGGTACCGGGAGGTACCCCGTGGCACGGGGCCGTGCCACGCCCCCGTGCCACGGGGTCTAATTCAAAGGAACTTTTAGAAAGATCAGCGAGTTGCTTTTATGCACCTGCACTTTCATATCAGCGAAGATCGATCGCACCCTTTTCTCCATCTCCTGGCTCTGTAATAGATTATTCAGCTGCTGCATATTGCATGCGCAGTTGTCAAATTGAATAGTGAACTGCATATTTGATTTTTCAAGGCCTATATGCACTTTGCAATCGACTGCCCCTGAATCCACGAGCTTGCGGATACCTTCCTTAAACAGGATAAAGGATTCATGCCGTAGCTTCATATTCAATTCCAGCCTCTCCACTTTCCTGTCGACCACCATTTCAATATTCGCACCATTCCTGCTGTTCAATGCGGCAATATATTCCTTCATCCGCTCAATCGTTTTAGCCATATTATCATTGGCAGGGTCAATACTCCATAACATATCATCCATCGCGATGATCATATTATGACTACGCGTATGGATCTGTTCAATATATTCCTTTGATTTCTGGGTATCCTTATCTGCCTTGATCCTTGCCATTTCACTCAAAATATTGATGTTGTTCAGCGCAATGGTCACATCCCTGTGGAGATTCTGGGCAATATCACTTCTCATTTTCTGTATCGCCTCCTTTCTTCCCATTCTCTCCTTATCCATATAATACAACAGTCCAATTACCAGCAGTGCCAGTGAACTATAGAACCACCAACTGTTCCAGAATGGTGGGTTGACTTCAATAGAAAGGCTGGTAATATTCCCGGTTTCATTTCCTTCGGCATCAATCGCTCTTACCAGGAACCTGTAATTGCCCGGGGGAACATAAGAATAGATCGCGTGTTTATCCTGGTCGGCCATTTTCCAGGTTTTATCAAGGCCTTCCATTTTATACAGGATCGGGAAATCCCCATTAAATGAGAGTGAAGAAAATTCTATTTCAAGTGAATTATTATCATAATCGAGTTCCACTTTCTTTAAACCAAACAGTGAATCCACCTGCAATGATTTATTCATCACTTTAAAATCGGTGATGACCACATCGGTGCTTGCATTCGATAGCTGAATGCGTGAGGGTTCAAAAGAAATAAAATGGTTGCTGCTTCCAAACATAAGCCTGCCATCGGGCATTTGTGCAGAGGCGGCAAGAATGAAATTTTCATTGTCGATGCCATCCCGCTTGCTAAACTTCACGAAAATCTTACGGAAAGGATTGATCCTGTACAATCCACTGGTTGTGGATAGCCAGAGGTATCCATTCCTGTCGCGCTCAACAGAAGTAATATATCCCGATAAAGGTTCAGGGGATTCTATAGCAGTAATATTATCATGCTTCCTGTTATACAACAGGGTCGATTTCGAAGTAGTGATCACTACCAGGCTATCATTATAATCGAGCACCGATGAAATGCCATCTTCAGGTAAGGAATGACTGCCAGGTTCTTTCTTACTAAACCGCATGATCAACCTGTTGGTGGATGGGTCTATAACATATAGTCCCATGGATGCGGTTCCTGCCCAGATCCATCCCTTTGCATCGATGACCAATTTATTGACCTGCGTTACGGGAACGGCTTCAATATTTTCATAAGCCGATTCCTGTTTTAAGGAGCCTTTAGATTTATTCCATTTATAAACACCCAGCCTTTGTAATCCAAACCATAAGTTGCCGTTCCTGTCTTCAACGATCTGCCTGATGGTTTTGCCCTGCATAATAGCAGGATTATAATAGGTAGATTGCCTTTTGCTTTGATCAATGGCAAAAAATCCTGGCTGTGACGACATCCAGATCGTATTGCTATCGGCCGATGCATACATATCCCAGATGATCGGTCCCATATTGTTATCAAAACCCTTGATATTGGTGGGGATAAGGTTCATCTCCTTATCGTAATGGTATACGCCATCCCCCCATGATCCTGCTAAAGTGGTTCCCCACCTGGTTTGAATGAAGGAAAGCATACCGCCTTTCCCGCTTTGGTTGTTGACCCGGTTGATATGACTGGTATTGCTGAAATATTCATTGGCCGGGTTAAAGCGGTATAATCCATGGTTCCTTGTAGCGATCCAGATATTGTTTTTCCGGTCTTCATACAGTTCCTGGATGGCATCAAAATAAAGGCTGCGATCGTTCAGGTATCCATTATACACCAGCTGGAAATGGTTTTCTTTTTCCTGGTAGCGCGCAAATACACTAAGCCCATGGGTCCAGATGGTTCCATCCTGCTGCTGAAAAAAACCATACAGTTCATTATAGGTTTTCAGGTTTTTGATGAACTCCTGTTTCAGTATGGGCCTGTCGTTGGCCGGATCATAACAATTGGCATACGGGAAGCCGCCGCCCCAGGTAACATACCAGAATTTCCCATTTTTGTCGAACACGCAACGGATTATTCCTCCTGTTGTATCGAGCCTGTCGATAGCGGGTTCTTTTTCTATATTATGCCCTGCATAACTAAGTTTGCCGGTGGCGGCATTAAAGATGGCCAGTCCTTCAGGATATAACCCCACCCAATACTTTCTTGTACCGGGTTGTTGTGCAAAATCGATCACATGCATTTCGCGGGGAAGTTTCAGGAAATTTTTTTCCTGGGAGAACTCATTCTTTTCAGCATTATAGGAAAGCACTTCAAGCCCCTGTAAATGCAGGAAAATATTGCCATCATTATCGGTATGAAGGCGGTTGGTGGTAGGC
>JAEWIW010000160.1 GCA_023386855.1 Bacteroidota bacterium
CCATAACCCAGTATCATGCTTGGGTTTACGATCACTGCGGGAAGTCCTTCTGCGATTGCCCTCCATACTTCCAGTTCGGCCTGGTGCTTGCTCCTGGAATAATGACTGATGTATTTACTGCTGGTCCATTTTCTTTCCTCATTCACCACATCACCATTTCCATCCCTTCCAATAGCAGCAATGGAACTTACATGAACCATTTTCTTTATTCCTTTTTCAAGCGCAATATTCATTACGTTGGCGGTGCCTTCAACATTGGTCTGGTAAAGCGCATCCCGGTCGGAGCGGTGATAGGAGACCATGGCTGCCGCATGTACCACAAATGTGGCATCCTTAAAGGCATCTTCGAGGGAAACGATATCCAGTATATCGCCATCCACCCATTCAACGGCTTCAAAAATATGCGCCGGAATAAAGGATGGAAAGGTCTTTTTTCTTCTCAGTGCCCTTACCTGGTAACCTTTTTCTACCAGTTCCCTGATGATATAGGCTCCAAGGAAACCGGTTCCACCTGTAACTACTACCATATTCAAATTTTAATAAGGCCTTGCGGTAATGCGTCCAAGTTAAGTAAGAATCTGCTATAGCGAACAATTGCAGCCTTCCTTACCTGGAACCAGGCAAAGGGTATCAATAAACATTTAATAGGTATAATATCCCTTTCCTGTTTTTTTCCCTAATTCACCGGCTTCAACTTTCCGTTGCTGCAAGGCTGAAGGTTGAAGTGCAGGTGGCTTTCCTAATGCTTCATATACCGAACAACTGACCGCATAATTGATATCATTTCCTATCAGGTCCATCAATTTAAATGGTCCCATCCTGAAACCTGTTGCCTCAAGAACTTTATCAACCTGTTCCATTGCAATACCATAATGTTCATGCAGCCATAAAGCTTCGAGGTAATAAGGCCTGGCAACATGATTAACGATAAACCCCGGCGCATCAACACAATTCACCGGCATCTTACCCAATGCCCTGGTAAAGGTGGAAAGGACTTCCATCGTATGCTCACTCGTTTGATTTCCTTTTACCAGCTCCACAAGTTTCATCGCGTAGGCTGGATTGAAAAAATGCATGCCTGCAAATTGCCCGGGAGAAGAAACATGGTTGGCCAGGGTATTGACCGACAAAGAAGAAGTATTACTTACCAGGATAGCGCCGGAACCATTCAGATGATTCAGCTGCTGGTATAATTCCTTTTTGGCTTCTTCATTTTCATAGATCGCTTCTATTATGATATCCGCAATGCAAGTTTCAATGCTGTTAGTGTAAACAATATTTTTCAGCAGGCCATGATGTTGTTTTTCTGAAATTCTGTTTTTGTCAAGCCACTGGTTGGCCAGGTCAATGATTTCCAGGTGTGCCGACTGCAGTACCGGTTCATTCTTTTCATACAGGATGGTTTGAAAGCCGGCGCTGGCAACCGCTATCGCAATACCTCTTCCCATCGTTCCTGCTCCGCATACTGCCACTTTTTTTATATTGCTCATGCACTGGAATTTTTTATAACAAAAAAGGCTAGAAGCTACTGTTCACTTCTAACCTTTCTCCTGGTAAAGACGGGTTTAACCCGATATGAACTGTTTTAAAAATCTTACGTCGTTTTCACTGAATAACCTGATATCATTGATACCATATTTCAGCAATGCTGGTCGTTCAATGCCCATGCCAAAAGCAAAGCCTGTGTATTTATTCGGGTCGATGCCGCAGTTTTCTAATACATTGGGGTGAACCATCCCGCAACCCAGGATCTCGAGCCAGCCGGTCTTTTTACAAACATTGCAACCCTTTCCACCGCAGAGCTGGCAACTGATATCCATTTCAGCGCTGGGTTCAGTGAAGGGAAAATAGCTGGGACGGAATCTTACCTTAACATCACGACCATACATTTCCTGTACAAAGAAGTAAAGGGTTTGCTTTAGATCGGCAAATGATACATGTTCATCAATATACAACCCTTCCACCTGGTGGAAAAAGCAATGTGAACGTGCACTGATGGTTTCATTACGGTACACTCTTCCAGGACAAATAATTCTAAGCGGAAGTTTTCCTTTTTCCATTTCCCTGATCTGGATATTGCTGGTATGGGTTCTCAGCAACCAGTCGGGGTTCTGGTGGATATAAAAAGTATCCTGCATATCCCTTGCGGGGTGGTGTTCAGGAAGATTCAGCGCAGTGAAGTTGTGCCAGTCGTCTTCTATCTCCGGGCCTTCAGCAACGGCAAATCCCAGGCGCTGGAATATTTCGATGATCCTGTTGCGCATCATGCTGATGGGATGCCTACTGCCGGTGGGGAGCGGGTCGCCGGGAAGGCTCAGGTCGATACCTGTGATTGATTCATCGGTTTTATTATCGAGGGAAGATTTCCATTCCTCGTATTTTCCTTCTGCCAGTTGCTTGAAATCATTGAGCACCTGCCCGAATTCCTTTTTTTTATCCGCGGGCACATTCCGCATTTCGGTGAAGAGGTTTTTCAGGATTCCTTTTGTTCCCAGGAATCTTATACGATAGGCTTCAAGTGATTCGGACCCGTTGATGGGTGTCGACTCGATCTCCTGCCTGTATTGTTGTATCTGTTGAAGCAACTGTTCCATGCTGCAAAGATAATTGTTACCGGCCACTCAATTGAAATATCCTATTTTGCGCACATGTCGGATTTCAATCACTTGAAGGATTTCCTGGAACCAGTTAGCATGTCAAAGCTCTCGGAAGATGAGGGGTACAGGGAAGGCCAGTTAGGAAAAACCATCCGGTTATATGATGAAGAGCTGCCGGATATTGAAGATGCTCATGTAATTATTGTAGGCTGCCCGGAAGAAAGAGGGGAATATATTCTTCCTTCCAACCTTTCGGCACCTGATGCCATTCGCCAGCATTTCTATTCCTTATACAACTGGCATAAGGAGATCAGGATTGTGGACATCGGGAATATTAAAAAGGGCAATTCAATGGCCGATAGTCATGCCGCACTGAAGCTGGTATTAAGAGAATTATATACGGCAGGGAAAACGGTGATCATCCTGGGAGGGAGTCACGACAATACCCTTGCGCAATACCAGGCATACGCTGCAGAGAAAAGAATGATCGAAGCGGTTTGCGTGGATGCGAAAATTGATATTGATATGGAATCGCCCAGGCCATCGGATCATTTCCTGATGGAAATGCTTACGGGTGAACCCAACTATTTAAAGCATTATAATCATATTGCCTTCCAGAGTTATTATGTTCATCCGCATATGCTGGAGACCATGGATAAGCTTCGGTTCGATTGCTTCAGGGTGGGTCATGTGCGTGATAATATTGAAGAGATGGAACCGGTATTCAGAAGTGCCGATATGATGAGTTTTGATATCTCTGCTATCGCCCATGCCTATGCGCCCGCCAATCATGAAACACCAAATGGATTATCAGGTGAAGATGCCTGTATGCTTACGCGCTTTGCAGGAATGAGCCCATCCATGTCGAGTATCGGGATATATGGTTATTCAGTTGCAAAGGATAGCCACCAGCTAACGGCAAAACAGATTGGCCAGATGCTCTGGTATTTTGTGGATGGAATGTTCAGGGGAATGAAGGAAGCGGATTTGAAAGAAAAAAATCATTTCAATGAATTCCATATCGCTTTCGGCGAGATAGAGACAACCTTTCTGCAAAGCAAGAAAACAGGGCGATGGTGGATGCAGTTGCCCGACCAGCAATTCATTGCCTGCTCATATGAAGATTATTTAAGGGCCAGCAGGAACGAGATGCCTGAGCGATGGATCCGGGCGCAGGAAAGATCGCTTTAGTGACTAGTGATTAGTGATTAGTGATTAGTTGGGGCCGGGGACTGGTTGCCTGATCGGCCGTCCCAAGGGCCGAAGGTCCGTGGTACGGCCCAGGACAAGTTTGAAAAGGACCGGCAAATCAGGTCCGTGGACCGCCGGCCGGGTGCTCGATCGGCCGTCCCAAGGGCCGAAGGTCCGTGGTACGGCCCAGGATAACTTTGCAGGTTAAGACAGTTGCCCGTGTGCTCGATCGGGCGTAGCAAAAAAGATATTATGCGAATAACTTTTCCATTCCTATTGATCCTGTTTTTTTCGCTGCAGAGTGTTGCACAAAAGGGCTCATTGAGAAATCCTTTCCCGGATGATACTATTTTTCATAACGCTCATGCAGGCGTTTATATAGAAGATGCGTCCACTGGAAAGGCGCTGGTAAATTACCAGTCGGACAAGTTCTTTGTTCCTGCTTCAAACCTTAAAATACTCAGTACCTATATTGCATTGAAAGAACTGGGCGACAGTCTTACCGGTCTTCGTTACCTAGAAAATGATACTGCGGTCTTTATCCGCGGAACAGGTGATCCAGGATTTCTTCATCCTTTATTCCAGAACCAGCCGGTATTCAACTTTTTGCGTTCTGTTTCCAAACCCATTTATATTGATACGTCCAACTGGCGCTCTACACCTTATGGCAGTGGCTGGTCATGGGATGATTATAGTGAATCCTATCTTCCTGAAAGAAGTGCTTTTCCTATTTATGGCAATGTGATACGCTGGTTGCAGGAAAGAACAGGTCCTGCAAATCCTGATGAAACCGATTTTGACCAGTCGGTATTTATTTATTCGATCCCGGAAATGAACTGGGACGTGCGTTTCAACCCCGCACCGGATGCAAAGGAATTCAAGGTGAAACGCGACTTCTACAAAAACGCATTTTATATTACCCAGGGCACTAAAGCACTCGAGGAAGTACAGGTCCCTTTTATAACAAATGGATTTGAATCGGCGCTTGAACTGATCAGGGATACCCTTGGCAAAGCCATTCAAATAAGTTCCAATATTCCCCAAGGCAACTGGTTGCCGGTTTATTCAAGGCCAATCGATTCCATACTCAAACCCATGCTGAAGGAAAGCGATAATTTTTTTGCTGAACAATTATTGATTATGGTGTCAGAAAAAAGAACTGGCATCATGGACGATGAATCGTTGCGTGATAGCCTGTTGAACAATGAACTTTCTTTCATAAAAAATAAAGTAGGATGGGCCGATGGAAGCGGTCTGAGTCGTTACAACCTTTTCACGCCGATGGATATGGTCAATATCCTGAATGCCACAAGGAATGAATTCGGGATGGACAGGATAAAAAGAATTTACAGGCATTATCCTTTATCTAACGGCAATGCCTATGCGAAAACAGGAACATTATCTGGAGTTGTAGCTTTCAGTGGTTTTCTTGTGAAAAGAAATGGTCGTGAACTGGTGTTTTCCATACTTGTCAATAACCACCGCGCTTCTGCATCGGCGGTAAGAAAAAGAATCTTTGAGTTGCTGGAGAAAATGTGATTAAGTAGAAAACGGAAAACGGAAAACGGAAAACTGAATTGACCGGCAAGAAAGGACCGGGGACCGGCAAAACAGGGCCGGGGACCGAGGGCCGGGGACCGGGTGCTTGATCGGCCGTCCCAAGGGCCGAAGGTCCGTGGTACGGCCAAGGAAAATTATGAATTAGCACACTAATCACACTAATCACACTAATCACACTATTACTATTTCGTATTTCGTATTTTGTCTTTTGTATTTCGTATTCCGTATTCCGTTTTCCGTTTTCCGTATTCCGTCTCCCCTAGCTTTTCTTCCTGAACATCTGCTCCAAATAATCTTTCTTGAATTCAATATAAGTTGGATTCCCATTGGCCGTGGTATTGGGCTGAAGACAATTGAACAGTTCCTGTACCAATGCGGTCATTT
>JAEWIW010000167.1 GCA_023386855.1 Bacteroidota bacterium
GGGCTGGTGCATCATTACACGGCTGTGCTTCAGTGCGGTTCTTTTACCGGTAGTGCCCGCAGCCAGTAATACTGATCCCATTGATGCAGCCATACCTATACAGATGGTGGCCACATCGGGAGTGATATATTGCATGGTATCATAAACGCCAAGGCCGGAGTAAACACTTCCGCCGGGTGAGTTGATATACATCTGGATATCGCGGGTCCTGTCGGTACTTTCCAAAAATAAAAGCTGGGCTGTAACGATATTCGCTACTTCATCATTGATGGGGTAGCCAAGAAAAATGATGCGGTCCATCATCAGCCGGCTGTAAACATCCATTACAGCAACATTCATGGGCCTTTCTTCAATAATATTCGGGGTGAGATTCGTTACCTGGTGCTTCGTGTATGCGTCAAGGGTATTGGACGACAAACCCCTGTGTTTCACAGCATACTGTTCAAATTCCTTTTGAAAGTTCATATTGGTGATTTTCAATTTTATACTAGTGGAAGATACTACCAAATCTCTGTCCAAACACAAAAACTGACAAAAAAGCGGTAAGGTCTTCGATTAATCCCTCTGTGTAGCCTATAAAAAAAGCTGCCGAAGCGGCAGCCTTTTTTGGAGTATGATAAAAACGACTCCTGCAGGTCGTGAATTCTCATTAAAACGAATTCTGATGATCATTGAATTCTCATTAAAACGAATTCTGATGATTGTTGAATTCTCATTAAAACGAATTCTGATGATTGTTGAATTCTTTTAAAAACGACTTCTGCGGATCGATTAGTGTTCGTGCTGGTGTGCCTGCAGAACCTTGTTGAATTCTTCAACGCTCACCTGTTTTTCCTCGGGTTGAACCTTGGTTTCTGCCCACTGGAACACTTTATCAGTTTGTATCCTGAAGTAAGCATCTTCAAAAAATTTCTTATCCTGCATCATCTTGTTCACGTAATCGTTAATCCATTGCTGGTCGTCGCCGAAATTCGACATTCCCATATAGCTGAACAACTGGTTCTTTGCGAATTCCTTTAATTCATCAGCCTGCACATCGATATTCTCATCGCGGATGATGCGGTCAGTGATCAGGCTCCACTTCAATTGATTCTTAAAGTGAGGATATTCCTGCTCTGCTTCTTCGGCCGACTTTTGCTTTTCACCATTGAACTGGATCCAGCGTTTCAGGAATTCTGCAGGAAGTTCGATATCGGTTTTCTCCAACAGGATATGATACAGTTCATGCTGCAGGTGATGCTTTGCCTGGTGATCAAACTGTGAAGCGATCTCTTCTTTTACGGTATTGCGGAAGTCTTCTTCAGACTGGATATCCTTATTGGGGAATGCCGCTTTATAGAATGAATCTTCAAACCCGGCTTTTTCTACCAGTCCAACCTTGGTGATGTGCATATTGAACTGCTTTTGGGCAGCTTCTTCTTCACTGAGCCCGAGGTCTTCTAAAACCCATGACTTCTCCTTTCCTTCAAAAGCCTCATCCAGCTTAACCTCTACAACATCATTATTTTTCTTCCCGATCAGTTGGGGGCGGAAAGATTCAGCAAAATATTTTACCAGCAGGGAGTTGTCTTTGCGCAATCCTTCCGCTACTTCATTTCCTGCTCCATCGGTTTCAACAAAGGTTACATTAAGCACATTGTCATCGCCGGTTACTTCTTCAGGGTCGGTCATTTTTCCATGACGCAACTGCAGGCGTTCCACTTCTTCATTCACCATTTCATCGGTAACCTGCACTTTATATAAAGGAGGATGCTGTTGTGAAAGATCCACCAGTTCAAAAGATGGCTTCAGTCCAACTTCAAATTCAAAGGTATATTCAACAGGGTTGTTCAGATCTATCTGCCTGGCATCATTTTCAGGTAATGGCAGCGGTTGGCCAAAGATCTCCAGTTTTTCACTGGTCATATACTGGGTAAGTTCCTTTTCAATGGAGCGCAGAACTTCTTCGGTGAAAACTGACTGGCCATGCATTTTACGGATCATACCTGTAGGTACCATTCCCTTCCGGAAACCGGGGATATTCGCACTCTTGCTGTAATTTTTCAGCGATTTTTCAAAAGAAGAAAGGTAATCTTCCTTATTAACCTTAACGGTTATCTTATCATTCAGTAACCCAATATTTTCCCTTGTTACTGTTGCCATAATTGATCTGGTTTTTTAAAGTGATTCTTGAGCCGATAAATGGCGGCAGGTTGCCCTGCCTCTAATACAGGAGTCGGCCTCATCCTGTTTTAGGGGTGCAAAGGTAGTGGTATTCGGTAAAAGCAGGGAAAATATTAGTATAAAGCTTTATTAATCATGAAGGGCAAGCATGGGAACCCTTGTTTCATAAGCCATGGCTGCCGTTTGACTTCGGTTGAACAGTCTTTCAATAAAGCCGTGTCGGTGGGCCAGCATTACCAGCAGGTCCGTATCATGTGCTTCCATATATTCAACAATGCCGTGTTTGACATTGCTGTCGGAAACTTTTACAAATTCATGGTTAATACCCTGTAACAGGCTGTCAGCCTGGTTTCTCCAGTCGAGCTCGTTTTCAGCATTGCCATTCTGGTCTTTTTCCACGTGCACGATATGAATGGAAGATCCAAACTGGGAGGCGATCTCTTTCAGCGGTCCGAACGAATCGGTGCTGATTTCAAAATGCAGGTCTGAGGCAAAAGTGATATGGGCGATAGGCTTAAAGGCAGCTTCTTCCGGGATAACCATCACGGGCGTTTTTACCTTCCTGATCAGGTTTACCGTTGTGCTTCCGATGAGTTTGTCGAGCCCGCCAACCCCTTTCATTCCCATTACCACCAGGTCTATCTTTCTTTCCTCGGTGAGGATCTTGATCTCATCACTGGGAATGCCAATCCTGACCAGCCATTCCACTTCAAGTCCATATTTCTGGTTCAGGGATTCCGCTTCTCTTTTGATCATCTGCTCGTTTTCCTTCTGCAGTTCATCAACAGTAACCATTACATAGGGCACTTCACTCACAGGGGTAGGTAGCATATAGGCATGAAACAACAGCAATTTTGCTTTAAAGATCCTGGCCAGTTCGGCGGCATGTGCTGCAGCATTCTGGGCCTGGGCAGAAAAATCGGTGGGGATCAGAATTGTTTGCATAAAACCTGTGATTTTCATACAAATTATGAAAGAAATTGCAATTGCCGTATGAAAAAATAAAGCCTTCCCGGATCAGGAAGGCTTTGTGCGGATGGAGGGACTCGAACCCCCATGCCTCGCGGCGCTAGATCCTAAGTCTAGTGCGTCTACCAATTTCGCCACATCCGCTTTGCTTGCAGGTGGGCCGCAAATGTAGGGGATTTATGATAATTATTGAAACTTGATTCTTTTCCGGTAAATTCGTTTTGTATGGAGAATGTTGCAGCGTTGCCGAAATACAACCTGAATGAAGAACAGGAAAAGAAGCTGATACTTAGGGAATACCGCGCACTACTGCGTTCGCTTAAGCCCAAACTGAAACCCGGTGATAAGGAACTGGTCAGAACTTCCTTTGAAATGGCAGCCGATGCCCACAAAACCACCCGCCGGAAAAGCGGCGAACCCTATATCCTTCATCCTCTTGCCGTTGCCAGGATCTGCGTGGAAGAGATCGGCCTTGGTGTACGTTCTACCATTTGCGCCCTGCTTCACGATACCGTTGAAGATACCGATATCACCCTCGATGTAATTGAAAGAAATTTTGGAAACGAAATAGCCCGGATCGTTGACGGCCTCACCAAGATCGCCAATGTCATCGATGTGAGCGGTTCACAGCAGGCTGAAAATTTTAAAAAGATCCTGCTTACCCTTACCGATGATCCCAGGGTGATCCTTATCAAGCTGGCCGACAGGCTGCATAACATGCGCACCATGGACAGCATGAAGCGGGAAAAGCAGCTGAAGATATCTTCCGAAACCGTTTATGTTTATGCTCCCCTGGCCCACCGGATGGGATTATACAATATCAAGACCGAAATGGAAGATCTTTCCATGAAATATCTTGAGCCGGAAGCCTACCGCGAGATCGCCCGCAAACTGGCAGAGACCAGGAGGGAAAGAACAAGGTATATCAATGAATTCATTAAGCCTATCAGGGAGAAACTGGAAAAAGGCCATTTTCGTGCTGAGATCTATGGCCGGCCCAAGAGTATTCATTCCATCTGGAATAAAATGCGAAAGAAAGGCGTTGCCTTTGAAGAAGTGTATGACCTTTTTGCCATCCGGGTGATCCTTGATTCGCCCACTGAAAGAGAAAAAGAAGATTGCTGGAAGGTGTACAGTTTTATCACCGATGAATATACCCCCGCTCCCGAAAGGCTGCGCGACTGGCTGAGTAACCCTAAATCAAACGGGTACGAAGCCCTGCATACCACCGTAATGGGCCCGCAGGGTAAGTGGGTGGAAGTGCAGATCAGGACAAAAAGGATGAACGAGATCGCCGAAAAAGGTCTTGCCGCACACTGGAAATACAAGGAAGGAACTTCAGATGAAAACCGCTTTGATAAATGGTTCCAGCAGATCCGCGAAATGCTTACCAGCCAGGATACGGATTCGGTCGATTTTCTCCACGATTTTAAAACCAGTTTTCTTACCGAGGAGATATATGTATACACGCCTAAGGGTGATGTGAAAATGCTGCCCCTGGGCTCTTCAGCACTTGACTTTGCTTTTTCAATCCATAGTGCCGTTGGATCAAAATGTATTGGTGCCAAGGTTAACCATAAGCTGGTTCCTATCAGTCATAAATTGCGCAGTGGCGACCAGGTGGAGATCATTACTTCTGGTAAACAAAAACCCAACGACGATTGGTTGAACCTGGTGGTGACCGCCAAAGCCAAGAGCAAGATCAAGGATGCCCTGAAGGAAGAGAAAAGAAGAATTGCCGATGAAGGAAAATATGTAGTTCAGCGAAAGCTTGAAAATATCGGTGCAGCCTTTAACCTTAATAATGCCGAGATCCTTGCGGCATATTATAAGCTTCAATCACCCCTCGACCTGTATTACCAGGTGGCCATCAAGAATATTGACCTGAAGGAACTAAAGGAATTCCATGTAACAGGTGATAAACTGGAAGCGCCAAAGCCCAAGCCGGTAGTGCAGGAGATTAAGCCTGAAACGCCATCCATTCCTAAAAAAGATGCCGAGCTGATCATATTCGGAGAAAGCAGCGACCGAATTGTTTATAATCTTGCCAATTGCTGCAAACCTATTCCGGGCGATGATGTATTTGGTTTTGTAACTACGGGAAAAGGACTGACCATTCATCGTACCAACTGTCCAAATGCTGCTAAATTGCTGGCCAATTATGGTCACAGGGTGGTCAAAACCAAGTGGGCTAAGAACAAGGAGATCAGTTTTCTTACCGGTCTCAAGATCGTGGGCCTCGATGATGTGGGCGTAATTCATAAGATCACCAACCTCATTTCGGGTGAAATGCGGATCAATATCAATGCCATGACCATCGAAGCCAGGGAAGGACTGTTCTTTGGTAATGTAAAAGTTTACGTGCATGATAAGGAAGAACTGGAAGACCTGGTACAACACCTGAAAAAATTGCCGGGAATTGAAACGGTCGATCGATATGATACTGAATAGAGGGACCGAAGCCTTTCTATCCAAATGTTTCAAATCTCCTTTTTTACAAATTAGTATTCCTATTTTTGCTGCCTCTTTAAAAACAAACAAATACCAATTCAATGGTCGACGTTATTCTAGGCCTCCAGTGGGGTGATGAAGGCAAGGGCAAGATCGTAGATTATTTTGCTCCCAAATATGACCTTATTGCCCGATTCCAGGGAGGTCCCAATGCCGGGCATACACTGTATGTTAATGGCAAAAAAGTTGTCCTTCACCAGATCCCTTCAGGTATCTTCCATGAAAACACCACTAATCTTATTGGTAACGGAGTTGTGCTTGATCCCGTAACGCTGAAAAAAGAATGTGCCTCCGTAAGCGAGTTTGGAATTGATTATACCAGGAATCTTTATATTTCTGAAAGAACACACCTGATTCTGCCCACTCACCGTGCTTTGGATAAAGCATCGGAGATCGCAAAAGGCAATGAAAAGATAGGTTCAACATTGAAAGGTATTGGCCCTGCTTATATGGATAAAACCGGTCGCAACGGGCTGAGAGTAGGCGACCTGCTCGATAAAAGTTTTATTACCCAGTATATTAAATTAAGACTTAAGCACCAGAAGCTTCTTGATGGAATGAATTTCCAGGAAGATATTTCAGCTTGGGAAGAAGAATTCTTTGAGGCGATTGAATTCCTTCGCCAGTTTAAGATCGTGAATGGTGAATATTTTATCAATGATAAAATTGCTCAGGGTAAAACCGTGCTTGCGGAAGGCGCACAGGGATCTATGCTTGATGTTGATTTTGGAACCTTTCCTTTTGTGACTTCTTCCAATACCATTTCAGCAGGTGTTTGTACTGGTCTTGGTGTTGCACCGCAAAAGATCCGCGATGTAATGGGAGTTACAAAAGCTTATTGTACCCGTGTTGGCAGTGGCCCATTTCCTACAGAGCTTCATGATAAAACAGGTGAAGAACTGAGGAAAACAGGTCATGAATTTGGAGCAACAACAGGAAGGCCACGCAGGTGTGGATGGATCGACCTGGTTGCATTGAAATTTGCCTGCATGATTAATGGTGTAACAAAAATCATCATGACCAAAGCTGATGTTCTGGATGCTTTCAATGAACTCAGTGTGTGTGAATCTTACCTGGTAGATGGAAAAGAATCCATCCAGGTTCCTTTCCAGATGAACAGGGCAAAGATTGAACCTGTACTGAAATCACTGGGTGGTTGGAATACAGATATTACCCAGGTAAGAGATTTTAATGCCTTGCCTGATGTTATGAAAGATTATGTAACCCATATTAATAATTATCTGGGAGTTAATATTGCTTATATTTCCAATGGTCCGGGTCGCGAACAGCTTATTGAGATCCAGAATTAATGCAGTTTTTAAATAGGGATTTTTATTCGAAAAAAAAATTTTTAAAAGTTTGGCGAATTGAAAATTCCATTGAAATTTACACTCCAATCGTATCAGATTATGGCAGCAAAATCAGATAAAACCAATAACGGAAAATCAGCTCCCAAGGCTACAGAGGGAGCTCCAAAAAAAGCATCATCCAAACCTAAGAAGCAACTCGAGGAGGATGATGAAGATTTGGACCAGGATGATGAAGTGGAAACTACATCTTCTAAGAAGCCTGTTGCTTCATCAAAAAAGAAAACGTCATCTGATGATGAAGATGAAGAAGATGAACTGGAAGATGATGAACTGGATGATTGGGAAAAACCAGAAGAAGAAGATAGCTGGGATCCTGATTTTGAAGAGTTCGATCTACCAAAATCAAAAGCAAAGAAGAGTACGGGAACTTCCAAGAAAGCTGGAAAGGAAGAAGATGAAGATCTTGGATTTGATGATGAATTCAAAGACATGGATCTGTTTAATGATTCCGGCTTTGATGATGAGGAAGATGATTATTAATTGACCAGGTATATAATTTGACCAGGACCTTTTTCTCATTCAGGGTTTCTGAACCAAAGCAATTCAAGCATAAGATGTTGAACTGGGCTAACCGGTTCAACATCTGTTGTTTTCTGGATAACCATCATTATGATCACCAGGAAAAAAAATTTGATGTATTGCTTGCGGCAGGCGATGCAGGATTTATAGAAGCAGGCGCAGGTAACGCATTTGAACAGCTTAAAACATTTTATAACCAGCACCGCGACTGGATCTTCGGTCATTTCAGTTATGATCTTAAAAATGAAACAGAAGCACTGCATTCTGAAAACCCTGATCATATACATTTTCCCCAGCTTTATTTTTTTGTTCCCCTATATATACTTCGATTAAAAGATCAGCAGCTTGAAATAGGTATACAGGTAAACAGGAACCCGGGCAATGAAAGCCTGGAAGAGGCCAGGAAATTGGCAGAAAAAATTTTTGAACAGGTGAAAGCGGAAGAACTAACGGGGATGGGTAAGCGAAATTATCTTTCCCTGCTACCACGATTTTCACAACAGGAATATATCGGGACGATTAAAAAACTTCAGAAACATATTCTTCGTGGTGATTGTTATGAGATCAACTTCTGCCAGGAATTCTATAGCGAACAGGCCAGGATTGATCCTGCAGGCACCTACATTTCACTTAGCGAATTATCACCTAATCCATTTTCTGCCTATTATAAACTCGGCGATAAATATTGTCTTTGTGCAAGCCCTGAGCGGTTTCTAAAAAAAGAAGAAGAAAGGCTTATTTCACAACCTATCAAGGGAACAAGTGCCCGTGATCATTTAGATCATGAAAATGATATAGCAAGCAGGCTGTCATTATCCGCTAGTGAAAAAGACAGGGCGGAAAACGTAATGGTAGTTGACCTGGTAAGAAATGATCTGTCCAGGATATGTAAGGA